>JANNEJ010001056.1:0-8062 GCA_031378585.1 Acidobacteriota bacterium
GTGGGCGCGCCGCAACCGGTGACGCAGGTTCCCGGCGCCGACGTGTACGACCTGCGCCGCTTGCCCGCCGTGGCGGCGAGGTCCATGGCGCCGGCAGCGCCCATGGCGTCACGGCGCACGGCGGCAACGGCGGCAACGGCGGCGGCGTTCGACGCGCCGCTCCCGTGGTGGGCACGCTTGCCGCGCGAGGAAGAAGCCACGCTCGGCAGCAACAACTGGGCGGTGTCTGGTGCGCGGTCAACCACCGGCAGCGCGATTGTCGCAAACGACATGCACCTGCGCCTCGCCGTGCCAAACATCTGGTACCGCGCCACGTTCGTGATTCCCGACGACGCGCGCCCGGGGGCCACGCGGCAATTCTCGGGCGTGACGCTGCCGGGTGGCCCACAAATGGCCGTGGGCAGTAACGGCGACATCGCGTGGGGCTTCACCAACTCGGCCGGCGACTGGTCCGACGTCGTGATGATCGACCCGGTGCCTGGCGATCCCACCAGGTACCAGACGCCCGACGGACCGCGCGGCTTCGACGAACACCCCGAGGCCATTGCGGTGAAGGGCGCGGCACCGGTGACGCTGACGGTGCGGTGGACCATCTGGGGACCCGTGGTGGGCCGCGACCATCGCGGGCGCGAACGGGCCATCAAATGGGTGGCACACGATCCCCAGGTGCTCGCCACCGATCCCGCGCGCGTGGCGCAGGCGCGCGATGTCGACGACGCCATGCGGCGTGCCGTGGGCGCCTCGCTGGCGGCGCAGAACCTGGTCGTCGGCGATCGGCACGGACGCATCGCCTGGACCATTTACGGGGCGATTCCGCGGCGCGTCGGCTTTCGCGGCGACGTGCCCACGTCGTGGGCCGATGGCACGCACCGATGGGACGGCTATCTCGACTACGACGAACATCCGCGCGTCGTCGACCCATCCGACGGTCGGCTGTGGACCGCGAATGCCCGGGTGGCCAGCGGCGAGATGCTCGACCGGATCGGCGATGGCGGGTACACCGACGGCATCCGCGCGTGGATGATTCGCGAGGGCCTGCAACGGCTCGACCGCGCCGACGAGCGCGCGCTCTTCAACGTGCAACTCGACAACCGATCGGTGTTTCTCGACCGCTGGCGCACGCTCTTTCTCGAGACGCTCACGGTCGAGGCTGCGCGCGCCAGCACGGCCCGCGCCGAGGCGCGCACGCTGGTCGACACGGCGTGGACGGGACGCGCGTCGGCCGAGTCGGCCGCTTACCGCCTCGTGCGCACGTTCAGGGTGACGGCGTCGCGCATGGCCCTTGACGCGATCAGCGCGCAGGTGCGTCGCCAGGCACCTGCCTTCGACTACACCACGATCCGCCGGCTCGAAGGCCCGCTCTGGCGGCTCGTGCACGAGCGTCCTGCGCACCTGCTCGATCCCGATTTTGCCTCCTGGGACGCGTTTCTGCTCGCCGCCGTCGATCGCACCCTGACGGCGCTGGCCGCGCAAGGTCCGGTGCTTGGCGCGCGGACCTGGGGCGAGCAGAACGCCGCCGACATCAGTCATCCGCTGAGCGCGGCCGTGCCGCTGCTGAGCCGCTGGCTCAACATGCCGCGCGACCCGCTTCCGGGCGACGTCTACACGCCGCGCGTGCTGGCGCCCCGTTCCGGCGCGTCCGAGCGTTTCGTCGCGTCGCCCGGGCACGAAGCTTCGGCCATCCTGCACATGCCGGGCGGCCAGAGCGGACATCCACTCTCGCCGCACTACGCCGACCAGCAGCGCGCGTGGCTCGCGGGCGAGCCGTTGCCACTGTTGCCTGGCGCGACAGTGCACACCTTGACGCTAACTCTGCGTTAACGCTTCAGTCCCGGCCAGCCGCGCGGGATCGGCCGCCGCTGGCGCGTGGTAGCCTGCGGCTCCACCCCAGCACTGATCGCATGTACCCGGTTCAACTCGCGTTGCTCGGCATTGAAGCCCTCGTCATGGCGACCCTCGTGCTTGGGCTCTTCCGGAGCCGCACGCTGCTGGGGCTCTCGCCGCTCTACATCGTGGTGGGCGGTTTCCAGTACCTGGAGGCCTCACTCAGTCTGCGCGTGGAGATTGCGCCGGGATGGGCCCTCTACCCCGCCTCGACGGTGATGTTCACGGCCACACTGCTGGCGGTGCTGCTGGTCTACATCAAGGAAGAGACGCGCGAGGCCCGCAAGCTCGTCTACGGTCTGGTGCTGGCCAACGCCGGACTGTCGATTGTCTCGATGATCGTCAGCGAGCACGTGCGCATTCCGGGGAGTGAGGTGCCTGTCGGGCTGACGACGAGCTCGATGCAGGGCAATGCCTGGGTCGCGCTCGTGGGCACGGTGCTGCTCTTCCTGGACTCGCTCGGCATCATCCTCGTGTACGAGTTCGTGAGCCGCTACTCGCGGAGCATGTTCGTGCGCACGGCCGTGGCGCTGGTGGCCACCGGCGCGGTCGACAGCGTGTTCTTCACGCTGGCGGTGCAACAAGGCCGGCCCGAACTGCCAGCGCTGGTCGTGGCGGCGATTGCGGGCAAGGCGACGACGATGCTGCTCTATGCGGCCGCGCTCACGGTCTACCTGCGGTACTTCGAGCCCGAAACCGCCGTCGTGGGCAGCGGCGACGTGGCCGATGTGTTCCAGACGCTGACCTACCGTCAGCTCTACGAACAGGCGCGCACACGGATGACGCACGACGCGCTGACCGGGCTGTACAACCGCGGCTATTTCGACGAGACACTGCCGCGCGCGGTGGCGCATGCGGCGCGCTACCAGCAGCCGCTGAGCGTGCTGCTGGTCGACACGGACCGCTTCAAAGAAATCAACGACACCCACAGTCACATCGTGGGCGACCGGGTGCTGCGACTGGTTGCGGAGTTGCTGGCCGAGGATGCGAGAGAAGCCGACACCGTGTGTCGCTTCGGCGGCGACGAGTTCGTGGTGATCCTGACGGGTGCCGACGCGGCCAGCGCCGCGGCCTTTGCCGAGCGCTTCCAGCGCCGCCTGGGCGACCGCGCCAGCGTGGCTTTGCCGGACGGCACCGTGAGCATCACGGCCACTATTGGCATCGCGACGTTTCTCGAGGATCATACGGCCCAGTCGGCCGAGGACCTGTTGCGGCTGGCCGACCGCCGCCTGTATGTCGGCAAGCGCGCCGGACGCGACCGCGTCGTGTGGCGCGACCTGCCGGCGCAGGTCGGATAGCGGCACTGCGGCTACAATGCGCAGGTCGCTGCCGGCGACCGCCTCCCGGCATCTCTGATAGGAGCGTTGCCATGCGCACTCGGCGTCTTGCCCCGATCGTCCTCCTGGTGGTGCTGCAGGCGTCGTGGACCGCGGCGCAATCGCCGGCCGACAGCGGCTACCGGTTGCCACCGAAGGCTATCGTGGACATCCTTGACGCGCCGCCGCCCCCCGACGTGCACCTGAGTCCTGCACGCGACGTCGTGGCCGTGCTGGACCTGGCGCCCATGCCGGCGATCGCGGACCTGTCGCGGCCCATGCTGCGGCTGGCGGGGCTGCGGATCGACCCGAAGACCAACGGCCGCCACCGCGCCCGTGCGGCCAGGGGACTGGCGCTGAAGGCCGTCGCCGACGGCGCGACGCGCGTGGTGACGCTGCCGCCGAACCCGTCGATCACCTGGGTCGGGTTCTCTGCTGATGGCGTGCGCTTCGCGTTTGCACACACGAACGACAGCGGCATCGAGCTCTGGGTCGGCGAGTCCGCGTCGGGCCGCGCGCGGGTCATCGACGGCCTCGCCTTGAACGGCGTCTTCGGCACGCCGTGCACCTGGGTGGGCACCGGCGGCACGCTGCTGTGCTCGGCGACCGTGCCTGGGCGCGCTGCCGCACCCGCGGCACCGGTAGTACCCCTCGGTCCAAACGTGCAGGAACACCGCGGCGGTGTGGCGCCGGTGCGCACCTATCAAGACCTGCTGACCTCGGCGCACGACGAGGTGCTGTTTGAGTACTTCGGCACCAGTCAGCTCACGATGGTGAATGCGGCCACCGGCGCCCGCACGACTTTCGGCCGTCCCGGCCTCTATTCCCAGGCACTGCCGTCGCCTGACGGACAGTACGTGCTCGTCACCGCTGTGACGCGGCCGTTCTCACGCCTGGTGCCGTATGGCGACTTCGGCAAGCGCATCGCGGTATGGGACCGCGTGGGCGCTATCACGAAGACCCTTGCCTCGCTGCCTGTGGCCGACGCGGTGCCAAACGGCGGAGTGCTGCCGGGTCCCCGCGCGGTCCGGTGGCACCCGATGGCGCCAGCCACACTCGCCTGGGCGGAAGCCCTCGACGGGGGCAATCCAAAGACCGCAGTGCCGCAGCGCGACCTCGTGTTGACGCTCGCGGCACCGTTCACCGCCGCGCCGACGGAGTTGACCCGCACCGAGTACCGCTTCGGCAGCCTGGCCTGGACCGAGAAGGGTCTGGCGCTTGTCACCGAGAACGACCGCACGACGCGGCGCACGCGCACCTGGGTACTCGATGGTGGCGGCGCCGCGCCGCGCAAGGTGTGGGACCGCAGCGCCGAGGATGCCTACAGCAATCCTGGCACGCCGCTGCGCAAGGTGACGGCCTCGGGCGTCGAGGCTGTGGTGCAGACCGGCGACACGATTTTCCTTGCCGGCAACGGCGCCTCGCCTCAGGGCGATCGGCCCTTCCTCGACAAGCTGAATCTCACCACGTTACGTGCCGAACGCGCGTATCAGATGACCGAGGGCTACGAGCCCGTGCTCGGCCTGCTCGCCGACGACGGATCACGCGTGCTCACGCGGTTTGAGACGCGCGCCACGCCGCCGGCCACGCTCGTGCGCTCGACCACCGACGGGCGCAGGGTCACACTCACGACCTCCGCGGACCCCGCACCGCAGATCTCGTCGGCGCAGAAGCAGCTCATTACCTACAGCCGCCCCGACGGCGTGCAGCTGTCGGCCACGCTCTACACTCCAGCGGGCTGGACGCCGGCTCAGGGTCGCCTGCCGCTGCTCTTCTGGGCGTATCCGCGCGAGTTCGTCGATCCCAACGCCGCCGGGCAGGTCACCGGGTCACCGCAGCGCTTCACGTCGGTCAGCGGCGCTTCGCATCTGCTGCTGCTCACGCAGGGCTACGCGATTCTCGACGACCCGTCGATGCCCATCGTGGGCGCGGGCGAGACCGCCAACGACACCTACGTCGAGCAACTCGTCGCAAGCGCCAAAGCGGCGGTCGACAAGGTCGTCGCGATGGGGGTGGCCGATCCCGCCAGGCTCATCGCTGGCGGTCATAGCTACGGCGCGTTCATGACCGCGAACCTGCTGGCGCACTCGGATCTGTTCCGCGCGGGCATCGCCCGGAGCGGCGCGTACAACCGCACGCTCACGCCCTTCGGCTTCCAGAACGAGCAGCGGACGTTCTGGGAGGTGCCGCAGATCTACGCGCGCATGTCGCCCTTCAACAACGCGAACCTGATCAAGGAACCCGTGCTGCTCATCCACGGCGAAGCCGACGACAACAGCGGCACCTTTCCGGTGCAGTCGGAGCGCTTCTACGTGGCGCTCAAGGGGCACGGCGCCACGGTGCGCTACGTCACGCTGCCGAGCGAAGCTCACGGCTACGTTGCGCGCGAGTCGGTGCTGCACACGGTGGCCGAAATGCTCGATTGGGCCAACGAGTGGACCAGACCGCTCGCCACGCCCACGGCGCAGCCGCAAAAATAGGTGATAGGAACGGCGTGCGAGTGACGGAGCCGATCAGAATTCGCCGGGCCACGGTGGCTGACGCCGCCGACGTCGTTGCCATTGGCGCGCGCACGTTCCAGGAGACGTTCGAGGCCGACAACAAACCTGAAGACATGACCGCGTATCTCGCAGCGTCCTTCGGCCTGCCGCAACAGACCGCGGAGTTGCGCAGCCCCGACTACGTGACGCTGCTGGCCTACGTGGGTGCCGTGTTGGTCGCCTTTGCGCAGGTGCGGCGCAAGGCCCCGCCTGCGTGTGTGGAAGGGCCCGCGCCGGTCGAACTCCATCGCTTCTACGTGGACCGCCAATGGCACGGACGCGGCGTGGCGGCGCCGTTGATGGCCTCGAGCGTCGAGGCCATTCACGCCCTCGGGGGACGCACGGCATGGCTCAGCGTGTGGGAACACAACCCCCGCGCCCGTGCGTTCTACGCCAAGTGCGGATTCCGGCAGACGGGCACGACGGAGTTCTGGGTGGGGCCCGACTGCCAGACCGATCACGTCCTGGAGCGCACGATCGACTGAAGCCAGACCGAGCCGGCCTCGCGGTGTGACAGGATGCTCCTGATGCCGCACCCGTTCCGCATGTACTCGGATCTGGCGGTGTGGTGGCCGCAGCTCTCGCCCCCATCGGCCTACGCCGAAGAGGTGGCCGAACTGCTGCCCTCGATTCTCGCCGCGCCCGATGCGCCTCCAGCCACGCTGCTCGAACTCGGCTCTGGTGGAGGCAGCTTCGCGTACCACCTGAAGGCGCACCTGCGCCTCACGCTGAGCGACCTCTCGCCGGCGATGCTGGCCGTGAGCCGCACGCTGAACCCGGAGTGCGAGCATGCGGAAGGCGACATGCGCTCGCTCGACCTGGCCCGCGCGTTCGACCTGGTGCTCATCCACGACGCGATCATGTTCGCCACGACGCCGGCCGACGCGCAGGCCGCGCTCTCAACCGCGGCCAGGCACTGCCGGCCCGGCGGCGCGATCGTGCTGATTCCCGACTTCGTGACCGAGACGTTCGAGGCCGACGAGAACAGCGGCGGATGCGAGACGCTCGACGGCAGCGGATTGCGCTACGTCGAGAGAAAATGGGATCCGGATCCGTCCGACCAGACCTACGAGACGGTCTACGACTTCGTCGTGCGCGCAGCCAACGGAGTTGAGGACGCCGTGCACGAGGTGCATCGCAACGGCCTGTTCCCCCGTGGCGCGTGGATCGCATGGCTGCGTGACGCGGGCTTTGACGCCACGTCGCGCATCGATCCGTGGGGTCGCGACGTGTTCATCGGACGTAAGCGCTCGTCCTGACACCCGTGCCGGTCACGACGCCGGTCGTGTCAGCGAGCGGAGCGACGGTTGCGCCCGGCAACCACATAGACGAGCGAGCCGAGCGCCACGCAGGCGCCAAAGCCGATCCACTCGTCGCGCGTCAGCCCGGTGAGCAGCCACACGATCACGGGCACGGCCAGGAACGGCGCCACGCCAGCCAGCGGCACTCGCGGGCCCACGTCGCCGCGTGACCTGCCGGCTGCTCGCAAACGCCACGCGGCAATCGCGCAGCCCAGATAGAGCGCCAGCGCCGAGACATTCGCCAGAATGGCCAGGCGCTCGAACGTGCCCGATACGGCCAGCGCCAGGGCCATCAGCGACTGCACCGCAATGGCGACGTGAGGCGTGCGGTGGGTGGGATGCACCGCCGCGAGCGTCCGCGGCAGGAAGCCATCACCGGCGAGCGCGAACACGATGCGCGGCACCGACAGCGTCATGCCGCCCAGGTATCCAAACATCGACACGGCCGCACCGGCCAGCAGCAGCGTGCGGGCCCATGCGCCGTAGGCTTCACCCGCCGCATCGGCCAAGGGCGCCGACGCGCCGGGCAGCGCCGCGCCGAGAATGCCCTGCGCCGATACCTGCAGGGCGATGTACAGGAGCACGATGCCCAGCATGGCGAGCGCAATCGCCCGCGGCACGGTGCGGGCCGAGTCGCGCACCTCGCCGCTTGGCACGAGCGCCATCTCGACGCCGGCAAACGCGAAGACGAGCAGCAGCGACGTGCGGGCCACGTCGGCGGCGGACGGCCACGTGGTGACCGCCAGGTTCGCGCCCTGCACGAAGAACAGCCCGCCGATTGCGACGAGCCCGAGCGGCAGGAGCTTCGCCACCGTCGCAAGCGAGTTGAGGCGGGCGCCGAGCGCGACCCCGCGCACGTTCACACGCGCCCAGAACGCAAACGTCACGACGAGCACCAGCGACGGCATGACGCCGCCACCAAGCGCCGGCGCGAGCTGGCCAACGCTGGCCGCAAACACGGTTGCCACCGCGGGCGGTGGCAAACAGGCCGAGCATCCACAGCAGCACGCCCGACAGGAAC
>JANNEJ010000325.1:0-3513 GCA_031378585.1 Acidobacteriota bacterium
TCACGATGAAGAGATAGGTGAGGTCGCGGCTTCGGATTTGCTCGGTGCGATACCGCAGGATGCCGAAGACGCCAAAGAGGGTCAGGGCGAACCCCAGATCGGCCGGACCCTTGCGGAGCAGCACACAGAGACACAATGTGACGACGTTGAAGAGATAGCAGGTGAAGACGTGCTCGCGCCGCCGGTAGAGCCGAAAGTACACGCCGTGAAGTACCACTGCCGTCATCGCCAGGTCGAGCGCGAGTCGCGCCGCCAGCGTGGCGAGGTCGCCGGGGCTGGCCGGGCCGAATCCCATCAGTGTGTCCATGTGCCTACCGCTTTCAGTTGTCGCATCCGGTTCATGAGCTGATTGGCACGTACGTCTGGGCTCGTCAGGGCAATGGCCGTGCAGTACTTGCTCATCCAACCAGGACGGCAGCCGGCCGTCCTCAGCCGCTGCATCGCCACGCTCTGGCGGTCCAGCCGCGGCTGCTTCACTTCGATCACGACGGCGCGTCGGAACTGGCCATGACCACTGGCGCGCCACACGTCGAGCTGCATGTCCAGGGTGACGCGTTCGGGTGAACGCAAGCCGAGCAACGTGACCCGGCGATAGGTAATCCACGCCTGTGGCACGAGATCGGCGGTCGGTCCGCAGTGCTGGCGCACGAAGGCGAGGTCGTCGGCGCCGAACGAGCTGTCGCCGTAGTGGCGGGGACAGCGCACCTTGGCTGTGCAGTGCTCGCCGCGTCGGGTCTTGACCTCGAGCACGCTCAGCTCGCGGTCGGGATAGTGGCGAATACGCACCTTGTGCCGAACCCGACGACCACACCGATGCGCGTGGAACAACGACAAGTCGTCGGTGTCGAAGTAGAGCGACCGGTAGCTGGCCAGGAGTGCGTCGCCGGCCGGCAGCACGGCGAAGTCGTCGTGCAGGGCGAGCACCAATGCTGCCGCCGTCGCCTCGGAGACCACGAACTTCGACTCGGCGCGCTGCTGCATGTCGCGGTCGGCAATGAGCGAGCGACTGGCGTGGGTGAATCCGTTCAGGGCCGACGGCCAGTTCACCATGGCTAGAACCGCACCTGGGTCCACACGTAGAGCTTGTCGTCGCCGCGCACGCCGTCCTTGAGTTCGCGGTACTCATAGTTGACCATCACGCGGAAGGGCACGTTCGGGAGCCCGTAGTAGGCCCCGATGGTCCAGCGGCGGAACTCGTCGGCGAACGTGTCGAGTCGCACGGTGGGTCCGACGCGCCACCGCGTCTTGCCGACCACGTTCACGTAGTAGCCGCTCAGGTCGTCGGCCTCTCCGGTGAGCGTGTTCTCGTTAGTGCCTTTCACGAACTCTGCCGTCGCCAGGAATCGGCGATGGTTCACTTGCACGTCGGTGCCGGTGCGTGTGAACGACTGCCGGTAGTCATCGGTCGCATCGAGCGGGTCGATGCCCTCGACGATGCCGTCGCCGGTGGCGCCAGACACGCCGACCCGCACGGTCAGGTCGGCCGCGTCCTGGCGGTAGCGCACGCCGGCGCGACCCCAGAGGTTCTTCCGCCGCGTGGCATCCGCTTGCACGTTCATGCCGTCGCCGTTCACGACCGTGATCGCGTCCTCGAAGCGCCAGCCCTTGCCGAGCCTGACATTGCCGAGGAGCCCCACGCCGACGTCGCGCAGGTTCGGCCCGCGCGACAGTGCGTCCGAGAGTTCTGAACGATTCACGGCGAAGAGATCGCTCGACGACTCGCGGTTCTCGTAGCCGAACTGGGTCTTCTGTTGGCCGATCCGCACTTCGTGTCTGGGAATGAACTTGAACGCCAGGTAGGCGTC
The DNA here is from genome assembly GCA_031378585.1 of Acidobacteriota bacterium. Classification (GTDB taxonomy): domain Bacteria; phylum Acidobacteriota; class Vicinamibacteria; order Vicinamibacterales; family UBA2999; genus CADEFD01. The sequence continues at coordinate 1,806 of JANNEJ010000325.1, forward strand.
GCGCAGCAGGCCCGTCACCTCAGGTGCGCGCGGGTCGACGTCCACTTCGTACGACAGCCACGAATTCAGATCGCCTCTCACCCCGAGGCGCACGCGCTGCACGCGAAAGTTCGGCGCGTCGACCACGCCGTCTTCGCCGGTCTCGAAGGCGTGGCGGTAGTGGGTTTGCACGAACCCGAAGAACGTGGCCTTCGGGCCTGGCGATAGCGGGACGGCGTCGGCGGGCTGCGCGGCGTCACCGGCCAAAGGCGTCTGCGCCCGCACGGGGCCCGCGTGCAGGCCGGCAATCAGAAGGCATGCGCACAGGACGCGCTGGACGACGGGGTATGACGTTGTCATATCCCGTAGGAGGCACGGCCGTCGGGAAATCCTTCGGGCCTTCGTGAGACCCGCGTGTGCGGTGATGCGGTCGTCAGAACCAGAACCGCAGACCGACCGAAGGAAAGAATGGGAGGCCGCGGTCTTGCGCTACCTCGCGGACCCGCGGACGATCGGCACCAGGATCGACGGCAAGCGTTGAGTCGATCTGGGTGACGTTCCTGGCGTTCAGTACGTTGACGATGTCCAGGAAGAATGCCCAGCGTTCGCCGCCCCAGGCCGGCCGGTATGTCAGCCGGGCGTCGATGCGCGCAAAACGTGGCAAGCGCGCACTGTTGAGCGCGTCGGAACCGCCGTAGTCGGGTTGAAAGACTGGCGTGCCAGACGGGTCGCGTTGCGGTACGAACTCCAGGCGATTGCCGTCGCCGTCGGCGTCCATCGTGTCCTCCTCGAGCGAGAGGCGGACGCCGCGCACTGGCGTGCGGGGCAGCCCGCTTCTGGCCCGGCCAGTCAACGACAGATCCAGGCGCGGACCGAGCTTCATGTTGACGGCGGCGGTGAGACCGTGCCGCCGGTCGTAGTCGAACGGCCGTGTGACGCCGTACTCCGTGCGTACGGCACGGCTGAAGCTGTAGGTCATCCATCCGGTGATGGGCGCCGTCGAGCCGCCCAGGCGCGACACATGGGCCTCGATCCCGTGAGCGCGGCCCCGGCCGGCGTTGACGGGCAGCGTCGTGACCTGCGGACTCGACGCGACCGAAGGCCACAGGTCCGTGGGGACATCGTAGGTGGCCAGCCGGTCGATGTGTTCCGTGTCGGTTTCGAGGCGTCCGACGATCAAGTCGTCGTAGCGTTTGACGTAGCCCTCGAGTCGAGCGGACACGCCGCCGCGAAACGTGCGTTGCACCCCGAACACCGCCTGTAGCGCGCGCTCCGCGCTGAGTCCCTGGCTCGCGCCGGGGCTGAGGTCGACGAAGTAGTCAGCCTGCAGCATCTTCTCGTAGCCCGGACTCTGCACGTGCCTCCGCACGGCGCCGTCGAGCCGCCACGCGCTGCCCACCTGCACGCTGCCGCTGAGGCGCGGCGACACGGTCACGTCACCCGTGATGGAGCTGTGGTCCAGGCGCACACCAGGCTCGACGACGACGCGAGTGCCCAGTTGCCAACGGTCCTTGATCCAGGCCCCAGCGCGCCTGGTCTGCCGTGACGAGTCCAGATGGCCCGGCAGCGCTGCCCCGAGCCGGATGCTCGAGGCATTGGCCTGCTGCAGGCTGCGGTCGCCGGCGATGTTCCACACCCACCCGGTGTCGAGCACGTGAGCCTCGACGCCGAGGTCGAGCCAATGTCGTGACGATGGCACGAACATCAGTTCCTGACGTACGGCGAAGTC
>JANNEJ010000018.1:0-2297 GCA_031378585.1 Acidobacteriota bacterium
TACTGGAAGACGCAGCGCCGGTTCGTCAGAACCACCCGTCACTGGCTGACCTCGGGTGTGGGGGCGGAGGACGCAAAACGCACGGGCGTGACCGTCACCCGACGTCCGGGGTAGACGTGCCGCGCCGCCGTCTGTCGCTACAAGCTGTCCCGCGCGTCCAGCTCCAGCCCCCCACGTGCCGCCACTGATGGCAACGCTCGGGCACTTCCAACAGAGGGCCGCGACGTCCTTACGGCAGGGCGCGCCTCTGGTCGCCTACGACGCGGTTGCAGAAGGGCTGCGCCAGTATCCCGGAGACACGCGCCTGCGCCAGTTGCTGGCGTTGTCGCTTGCGCGCAGCCGGTGCCAGCCGGCAGGCCAATCACCAGCTGCGTGCGCTCGTGGATCAGGGGCACGCCGACGAGGAGACGGTCGGGATGTTGGCGAGGACGCACAAGGATCTGTGGGCCCAGACGCGGGAGCCAGACGCTCGCCGCCGCCATCTGGAAAGTGCCTTTCACTGGTATCTCGACGCCCACATGCGTTCCGGCGGGTACTGGAGCGGCATCAACGTTGCCACCGTCGCGTTGCTGATGGGAAAGCTCGAAGAGTCACGCGCGCTTGCGCGCCGCGTGCGCGACCGCTGTCTCGAACGTCGGATCGCTCACCCTGGCTCCGCCGACGCCTACTGGCTGCTCGCCACCCTGGGCGAGGCGCCGTTTACCCTCGGCGCGCAGTTGGTCGGGCTCTTGTTTGCCGATGTGGAAGGCTTCAGCAAGCTGACCGAGACCCAGATTCCCCGTTTCGTCGAAAACTACATGGGGCTAGTGGCAAAGATTCTGGACGAGTCGCCAGAGCAGTCGCTGCTGCGGAACGGCCAGCCAGGTGCGTGAGTTCACGTGTGCCTATGTCGGCCGGACCGCGCTGGCCAAAGGCTCCGGCACACTGCCGATGTACGTGCTGTTGCGGAAAAGCTGACCGCCCGGCCTTCCGATTGGGGAATGTTTCCGCCCCTCGCGAGGGTGTCCTGTAGTTTTTCCTGGGTATATCGCGGAGATTTTAAGGGGACTAGCCTCTCGGGCCGATATGTGGGTAGAATTCCCGGCAACGACAACTTTTCAGCTCTTGGAGGACCGACGATGAATTACGGTCAGACTCGCGGCCTGTTCGTGGGCGCGTTCGCAGTGACAGTGTTGATGGCAGTGCCCTCGTTCGCGCAGACGGCCGCGAACGCTCCGACGTTCACCAAGGACGTCGCGCCGATCTTCCAGGCGAAGTGCGAATCCTGCCATCGGCCGGATTCGATTGCGCCGATGTCGCTTGTGACCTACGAGCAGAGCCGCCCCTGGGCGCGCTCGATTCGCGACCGGGTGCAGACGCGGCAGATGCCGCCCTGGCATCTCGACAAGACCCTGGGCATCCAGCACTTCCAGAACGACAGATCGCTCTCCGATGCCGAAATCGACACCGTCGTGAAGTGGGTGGCCGCTGGTGCGCCCAAGGGCGACATGAAGGACATGCCGAAGCCGGTCGAGTGGCCGAGCGACGACGTGTGGAACTTCGAGAAGGCGTACGGCAAGCCTGACCTCGTCATCAAGTCGCCCAAGTACACCCAGAAGGGCAATGCGATGGACGCGTGGTACAAGCCGGTAGTGGCGACCGGGCTGACCGAGGCTCGGTGGGTACGCGCGATCGAAATGCGTCCAGGCACACTGAAGGGCCGCAAGATCACACACCACGCGCTGGCGCGGTTGCAGCAGAACGACGGCGACACCGGCGCGTCGATCGTGCCCGGCGGCGACGACCCGGGCCCGGGTCTGTTCATGGAATGGGCCGTGGGCAAGCAGGGCGAGATCATGCGCGAGAACTCGGGCAAGCTCATGATGCCCGGCTCGAAGATCGTGTGGGACATCCACTACCATGCCGTCGGCGAAGACATCACCGACGAGGTCGAGCTCGGCATCTACTTCTACCCGAAGGGCCAGGAACCGAAGTTCCGCCAGACCCTCGCGCTCTTCAGCGGCATCACAGGCGGCAACCGCGCGCTCGACATCGCGCCCAACTCGATGAGCGTGTCGCAGAACTTCCACGTGATGAAGAAGGCGGGTCGCGTCGAGAACTTCCAGCCGCACATGCACCTGCGCGGTAAGGCCATGTCGATGGAAGCGATTCTGCCGACCGGCCAGGTGCAGATGCTCAACCAGGTGAGCGACTACAGCTTCAACTGGCACACCAACTACGTCTACACCGACGACGCGGCGCCGCTCCTGCCGAAGGGCACCATCCTGCGCATCACCTCGTGGCACGACAACACGGCC
>JANNEJ010000023.1:0-2399 GCA_031378585.1 Acidobacteriota bacterium
GATGAGTGGGAGCGGATGCGCGACCCCAACTACCGGCCCTTCGCCCCGGCGGCCGCTCCCGGGGAAGCTCCGCGCCTGCCCGGTGGCCACTCGGGCCCGCCCGATGTCACCGCTGACGTGAAGCGATTCACGGCCGCGGTCCGGACGAGCATCTTCACGTTCCTGCGGGCGTGGGCCACCTCCGAGCACGCCGCCGCCCTCGACGCGCTCGACCCGTCTCCGGTGGATGCAGACGCGAACGCGAACGCGAACGCTGTTGCTGAGGCATGGACGGCGGAGCGGCTCCGCCGAGCGCTCGAGGACTACCGCGTCGAGCACGCACCGGTCCGTCTCGATCCCGAGGCGCGCAACCTTCGGCACACGCACGTCGAGCGATCCAGCGGCGCAGATACCTGGAGTGTGCAGCAAGTGCTGGTCGACTCCGACCTGCAGAACGACTGGATGGCGGCGTTCGTCGTGGACCTGGCTGCGTCGCGCGAGGCGAACCGGCCGGTGCTATGGCTGCAGACGATCGCGCCGATTGGCTGACCTGGCGCGCTCGCCCGTTGCACTGTCACGCGCAGTGTCCCCACCCTGAGCGGCAGAGCGACGGCGCCGGTCGTGCCAGACACGAGATCAATTGTCGGAGGGCCATGAGGTGGCGATCGACACGATCGAGATCGCACACGAAGGCCTGACCATCGCCGTCGGCTGATCGCTTTCAGCGCGTGTTCATCCAGGCGAGATGCCGCGACCACACGCGCGGCCACAGCTGCGCGGCATCGGGGAGGGCGAGGTCGAAGTGCTCGCGGAGCACCAGGTCGTACTCGGACGCGTCCTGCACGATGCGGGTCACGACGCCGTCGGCGCTGACCTCGCGCAGGACCGCGCCGCGCAGCATGACCAGCCCGCCAGGCACGAAGCGCTCGCACACCGTGGTCGCCACGAAACTCGAGTCTGGCGAGGTCTGCAGTTCGTGACACTGGGTGGCGAAGTCGTCGAGGACGCGAGGCGTCAGCGTGAAGTCGAAGCCGTCGGCCCCGCCGAACTCGTGGTTGTGCACGCGCCACCACGGGCCGTCACGGCTCACGCGATACTGCAGAAAGTCCTGCCGGTAGTTGCCAGCTTCCAGGGGCAGCGGCGTCAGGAAGCCGTCGCCGAAGCCCACGTCCACGATCCACGGCCGGTCGAGCGTGACGAGCAGCACCAGATGGTTCCCCCGCGCTCGCCAGCCCCGCGTGGCCCGCCCGACCGCACCGGACAGGTAGCGCACGTCGAAGCCGAGGGTCTCGAGCACGTGGCCCAGGACGCCGTTCATCTCGTAGCACCACCCGCCGCGATGCTCGTCCACGAGTTTGGCGAACATCGCCCCTCGATCAAGCGTGAGCGGCAGACCACGATGGATGTCGAGGTTCTCGTAGGGAATCGCGAGCAGGTGAGCACGATGCAGCTCGCGCAGAGCCGTCAGCGTGACTGCGCGCGGGCCCTGGTAGCCGATGCGGGCGAAATAGCGAAGGAGCTGGCTCTCGGTGAGCGGCGTATGCACCTATTCAGGGTATGCCGTTCGGGGGACGGATGCGACTCACCCGACCCAGGCCGCCTGGCCATCGCACTCCTGGCTAGCGCGCGGCGGTGAAGCCCTTTGCGAGCTTCTCGCGGGCGGCCGTGACCTCGCGGTGGAACACGAAGAGCTTGTCGGCGTTGGTCGCGGCCCGGTCGGTGAAGTTCCACGTCTTGCCGCCGCGCTGCTTCACTTTCAGATTCTTCTCGAGGTAGTTCACCTCGAACGACTCGACCTGGTCGTACTTGAGGGCGAAAGCGTCACCCTTGTTCGTCGTCTCGTACGAGAGCCCGTCCACCGTGGCGCGCAAGGTGCCTTCGCAGCCGCCCATGCCGTGTTTGTGAGCCACGCCCACCGTCGAGTTCAGGCGCACTTCCTTGAAGCGCATGGTCACCGTGTTGTCGCCCGCCACGAGGTCGACCGCGCGCTGCACGCCCTCGTAGCCCTCGACCGACAGGTTGATGCGCTTGCTGCCCGGCGCCAGATTCTTGAGCGTGACTGGCGCCGTGCCCACGAACTCGCGGTCCACGAACACCGATGCGCCGGGCACGTCGGATTCGACGGTCAGCGTGGCGGACTCGGCCACGGCGGACTCGGCCACCGGGGCGGGTGCTGGCTCAACCGCCTTCTTCGGCGCGGCGGCGCGGCGACCCGCGTCGGCCGGTGCCGGATCCGGTTCGGGCGCAGGCGCCTCGATCTTTCGAGCCGGCGCGGCCTTCGCCGGCGCGGCGGCAGGCGCCGCCGACGTGGCGGGGGCCTTGTCTGGTCCGCGAGTCAGGAACCATGCGCCGGCGGCAAGCAGCAGAAGTACCCCGAGGCCGCCGGCCACGAGCGGCGTGCGGTTCTGGGCTTCCGTGGG
>JANNEJ010000048.1:0-1626 GCA_031378585.1 Acidobacteriota bacterium
AATTCGACCTCGCGGGTCACGGTCTTGAAACCGTCGAGCTCGGTCTTGACGGTGTACGTCCCTGGCGGCAGCGCCGGGAAGTCATAGAGGCCGGCCGAGTTGCTCGCGGTGGTACGGGTGGCATTGGTCGCTTGGTTCACAGCGGTCACGGTCACACCGGGAACCACGCCGCCGGTCGAATCTTTCACTTCTCCAGTGATGGTGCCGAGCGTTTGCGCGAAGGCCGGCGCGCAGAGAACCAGCCAAGTCAAGCCCACGAAAAATGTCCGGCTCATGGAAAGCGGCTCCTTTCGACCCCACCTGCTGTCGTGCGACGCCGGCAAGGCTACGCCCGTCTGGAGGGCAAGTCAATGACGCATATCGCGTGTGTCAACGCGCCGTGACGCATATCGCGACGCACATCGCGTGTCGCGCGGGTCACGCCACGGTCCTTCGGTCTTCGGCCGCGACTACAGCGGGAGATGGACCACGCGGCCGGCCTTCGCGCTGCGGTGGACCGCTTCGGTCCAGGCCATGTAGTGCGCGCCGATCTCGAACGTGTTCAGGACGACCGGTTCGAGACCGCGGATGGCGTTGATGAACTCTATTTCGACCCGGGTCGTCGCCCGGCCCGCCGGTGGGTTGGGGATTTCTTTCAAGTCGGCGTCGCCGCGCTTGCCACCGAAGACCGTCTGGCGCGCATCGATGTAGATCGTGCCCTGCGTGCCGTCGATCCACGTCTGATTGCCTTGCGAGAGGCCGGGGGTCTCGCTGAAGCGCATGTGCACCCAGGGGACGTGCACCTTCGTCATCGCCATCACGCGGGTGCCGCGTCCCAGCCAGCGCATCAACGACTCGCAGGTGCTGCCGATGTTCAGGATGTTGAGGCCACTGAACTCGTGGTTGTGGCGCCAGTCGAGCGGTCCGTCGAGGTCAGCGAATCCGCGCCCCAGCCGTTGAACCTCGACCGAGAGGACGTCGCCCACGTACCCCTCCGCGGTGGAGCGTCTTCAGGACGTTGTCCACCTGGTAGCTGGTCGACGTGGGCACCAGCTGGCACACCAGCTCGGGATGGGTGAGCGAGGCCGCAAGCATGTCGTGCGCCTCCTGGGCGTTATTGGCCATGCGTGCCTGACACAGGACGTGTGTGCCCTGCGCGAGCGACGCGAGCGTCAGGGTGTGGTGCATGTACGGCCACGTGCCGATGCACACCGCGTCGACCTCGGCGTCGTCGAGCAGTGCCCTCCAGTTGGCTGGGGATGTCGAACTCGGTGGCCACGCGGCGGCTGGACGCCAGGCTGGTGTTGGCGACGGCAACGAGCTGGCATTCCGGGATTCGGCGAAACGCCGGGATCATCACGTCGCGCACGTTCTCGCCGGCGCCGATGATGCCGACACGGATCGGCAGGCGAGGCCCAGTGTGCTCCTCTGCGTCTGCCGAATCCTTCGGCGGTCAGCTCTCTGCTGACACTGCCGCTATGAGCGCTTTGATGTACCCGAAGGCGAACGCGAATCCCTGGGCGCTGTCGACGCCCTCCACCCGCGGCACGTGGTCGGGCATCATCATGCCGTCGTAGCCGACGTCCTTGTACACCCGCATCGCCTTCAGCATGTCCACGCTGCCGTTGTCGATGAAGGTCTCGCGGA
>JANNEJ010000178.1:0-7076 GCA_031378585.1 Acidobacteriota bacterium
CGAGACAATAGCGTCGCAGGCGCTGGCAGAGCGCTTTCATCTGAATGCTGCGCAGATCCGCAAGGACCTGGCGTACTTCGGCGAGTTTGGCGTGCGCGGCGTGGGGTACTACGTCTTGGATCTGAAGCTGCACCTGCGCCAGATCCTCGGCCTCGATCGCAATCTGCGCGTGGCCGTGCTCGGCGCCGGCAACCTGGGCATGGCACTTGCCGACTACCCGGGCTTCCGTCGCGAGGGCTTCGAAATTGTCGCGATGTTCGACAGCGCCGCCGCCAAGATCGGCGCCGAGTCGCGCAGCGGCGTCCCCATCCACGACATCCGCGACCTGAAGAAGGTGCTGCGCCGCGAACGCGTCGCCATCGTCGTGCTGGCCGTGCCGGCGGAATCGGCGCAACACGTGCTCGACCAGGTGGCGGGGAGCGGCGTGAGGGCCGTGCTCAACTTCTCACCCGGCACCTTGAAGGTGCCCGACGGCATCAAGCTGAAGGGCGTGGATCTGACCGTGTCGCTCGAGAGCCTGTCGTTCTTCCTGGCCCAGGGCGAGGGCGACGTCTGATGTTCCCGCTCCCACACAAGGAGGGCGCATGCCCAGACCGGCACGCTTGACGCACATCGACGCCGGCGGCCGCATCAGGATGGTGGAGGTCGGCGACAAGCCCGTCACGCTGCGCGAGGCCGTGGCCTCGGGGCACGTCTCTATGTCGTCAGCCGCCCGTCGCGCCATCCGTGCCGGCAAGATCAAGAAAGGCGACCCGCTCCAGGCAGCCCGGCTGGCCGGCATCATGGCGGCCAAGCGCACGGCCGAACTGATTCCGCTCTGCCACCCGCTGCTGTTGACGGGCATCGAAGTAGAGCTCGCGCATACCGCGACCGGCGTGGCCATCACCGCGCGCGTCCGCACCGCCGGCCAGACCGGCGTCGAGATGGAAGCGCTCACGGCAGTGGCCGGAGCCGCGCTCACCGTCTACGACATGGTGAAGGCCGTGGACAAAGGCATGGTGATCGAGCGCGTGCAGCTCGACGAGAAGATGGGCGGCCGCTCCGGCCACTACCGGCGCCAGGCGGCGGCACTGCGCAGAAGGGCGTCCGCGCGACGGTGACGATTCTCGTGTCGCTTCAGCAGGACGTCGCGGCCTGGCAGATCCCCGCCGCGCAGGTCGAGCGGCTGCGGCGGTCGTGCCCGCAGCACGAGTTCGTCTACGCGACCACTGCCGCCGAGCGTGCCGAAGGGCTCGCGCGTTGCGAGGTTGCCTATACCTGGGTCATGTCGGCCGACGAACTCGCCGCGGCGCCGCGCCTGCGGTGGGTGCACTCGTCGGCCGTCGCGGTCGGCTACCTGTGCCTCGACGCGCTGGCTGCCCGCCACGTGCTCGTGACGAACACGCGCGGTGTGCAAGGCGGGCCAATTGCGGAGCACGTATTTGCGATGCTGTTGGCCCTGACCCACCGTCTGCCGTTGGCGCTGCATCGCCAGCAGGCACGCGTGTGGGCGCAGAACGAGTTTGCCGGCGCGAACCTGCCACTGCCGCTTGCTGGCTTGTGCCTGGGCGTGATCGGTCTGGGCTCAATTGGCGGGGAAGTGGCGCGGCTCGGGGTGGCGTTTGGCATGCGCGTCATCGGCGTGCGCCGTCATGCCGACCGGGGCGGCCCCGCTGGCGTCGACGCGGTGTGGGCGCCTGACCGTCTCGACGACCTCGCCGCGGTCGCCGATGTGCTCGTACTGGCAACGCCGCTCACGGGCGAGACCGAGGCGCTCATCGACGCGCGCCGGCTAAGCGGCATGAAGCCGGGCGCATGGCTGGTGAACGTGTCACGCGGCCAGCTCGTCGATGCCGCTGCGCTCGTGGCGGCCCTGCAGTCGGGCGCGCTGTCGGGCGCGGCGCTCGATGTGTTCGCACACGAGCCGTTGCCCGCGGACTCGCCGCTCTGGGACGCGCCCAATCTGCTCATCACGCCCCACACCTCGGGCTTCCGGCACGGCCACTGGGACGACTGCGTGGACCTCTTCATCGACAACCTCGGCCGGTGGGAGCGCGGCGAGGGGCTACGGTGGCAGGTTGACGCCGCCCGTGGGTACTGACGGCGCGCCTGCGCGCCCGCCTGGCTATTCGCCGCAGCTCGACGGACTGCGAGCCATGTCCGTGGTCGCGGTCGCCTATTCGCACTGGCTGCCCGCATGGCAATTCGGCGTGCCATTGGGCGCCGGCGTGCACCTGTTCTTTGTCCTCAGCGGCTTCCTCATCACGCGGATCCTGCTGGCTCTGCGAGACGCGCCGCGGCGTGGCCAGGGCGTCAGGCGCTTCTACGTGCGCCGCGCGCTGCGTGTGTTTCCCGCGTTCTACCTCGTGCTGGTCCTGGCCTGGCTGGCCGACGTGCCGCGCGTGCGCGAGACGTGGGCGTGGCACGCGGCCTACCTGTCGAACCTGCGCGTCGCCAGTGACGCGCGGTGGATGGGGCACGTGAGTCACTTCTGGTCGCTGGCCGTGGAAGAACAGTTCTATCTGCTGTGGCCCTGGCTGATTGTGTGGAGCCCGCGCGCCTGGCTCGGGCCTATCCTGGCTGCGGCCGTGCTCTCGGGCCCGGTCTCGCGGTACGTCGCGGCCTCGGTCGGACTGGCCGAGCCGTTCTGGGCCCTTGTGCCAGCGGGGAGCGCCGATTCTCTGGGCGTGGGGGCGCTGGTCGCCTGGGCCGCGTGGCGGCGCGGCGCGGTCCCGCCGGGAACCAGTGCTCGCTGGGCCGCCCGAGGTCTGATCGCCGTCGCGGCGACGGCCTGGGTGGTCCTGGCGATAAGCGATGCGGGCGAACTTCCGCTGGCGCCCGCGTGGGCGGTGTGGCGCCAACTGCTGCAGGGCGTCGTCTTCGCGTGGGTGGTCTGGCGCGCCGTCGCGGGCTTTGCTGGACCGGTGGGCGACCTGCTGGCGCACCCCTGGACGGTTGCGGTCGGGCGCATCAGCTACGGCGTGTATCTCATCCACGCCTTTGCGCCGGTGGTGGTGTACGCCGCAGTGCGCCTGCTGCATGCCGAACCGCTGATGCCGGCCGCGCCGGTCGCGCGGGCCGCGGTCTATGCCGTGACAACGCTCGGACTCGCGACGCTCATGTGGCACCTCGTCGAGCGTCCGCTGCTGGCGTTGAAGACGCGCGTGCCGTACGCGCGCTGACGGGATGGCCCGGCTTCGTGATAGTTTCCCCTCGAGGAGTTACCGCCCATGGACCGTCGAGCATTGCTTCAGGCAGGATTGACTGCCATCGCCGGCACGGTGACGCTCGGCGCCACAGCCGTCGCGCAAGTCCCCGCCGCCGCCACGCAGTCCAAGCCGCTTGGCGCGCACCCGCTCGCCACGCCGTTCGAGGGCTGGACAGGCACGATGCTCGAAGTCACGTATCCGCCGGGCGTGACGAGCGCATCGCATCAGCACCCAGGTCCGACCTTCGGCTACGTCGTGCGGGGCCGCATTCTCTGGGCGATTAACGGCCAGCCGGCCAAGCTGCTCGAAGCCGGGCAGTCGTTCTTCGAGCCGTTGGGCTCGGTGCACAGCACGTCGGCCAACGCCAGCGCTACCGAGCCGGCAGTGATCTCGGTCGTGATCGTGGGCAAAGCCGGCGAGCCGCTGTCCAAGCCCGCCAAGCCCGGCGCGTAGCGCGGCGACTGGCGTCAGACGCGCTGATCCGGGGGCGGCTCGACGTGGATGATCGCGTCCTTGATTTGCGGGAAGCGCGCCATGACGTGATCCTTGACCAGGTGCGACAGCGCGTGCGCTTCAACGAGCGGCAGCTCGCCGGCCATCCACACGTGCAGGTCGAGAAACACGTGGTCCGACGAGCCGCGCGTGCGGACGTGATGGCAACCGAGCACGCCCGGCACCGCCAGCACGACGTCACTGACGTCCGACTCGGCAATCACGATCCGGTCTTCCAGGATCCGGGACGTCTCGTCGAAGATGCCCCAACAAGCGTAGCCGATGAACACCGCGACGACGAGGGCCGCCAGAGCGTCGGCCTTCGGGTAGCCGGCCCACACGCCCACGAGGGCCACGATGACGGTCAGCGACGTGAGGATGTCGCTCGTCGTGTGACGAGCGTCCGCCATGAGCACTTCGCTCACCAGGGCCCGCCCGGCCCGCCGTTCGTAGACCACGACGAACGCGTTCACGGCCAGCGTCACGAGCATCACGATGAAGCTCGCGGCCGAGACGTGCGGTGCTCCGCCGTCGCGGAGCCGTGTCACCGACGCCATCAACACCTGCACCATCACCAGCAACAGGAACAGCAGAATGCCGACCGACGCCAGCGTCTCGAACTTCCGGTGCCCGTAGGGGTGGTCGTCGTCTGGCGGCCGGCTCGCCAGACGCACGCCAACGAGAGCCACGACGTTCGAGGCCGAGTCGGTGAACGAATGCAGGCCGTCTGAGAGGATGGAAATCGATCCGGTGGTCCAGCCGAAGGCGACCTTCGCCACCGCCACGCCGAGGTTCAGGACGAGGACCCGGCGCAGAACCGTGGAGACCTGACGGTACCGGGTCATTGGTCGGGACGGCCTGGGACGCGGGCTGAGGGCACGCCGCGCTAGAACACCCGCGCCTGGGGCACCGGCCACCAGCGCACCTGCACCTTGCCGATGATGTACTTCTTCGGCACCATGCCCCAGTGGCGGCTGTCGGAGCTGTTGTTCCGGTGGTCGCCCATCACGAAGTAGTAGCCCTCCGGAATCACCTGGGGACCCCAGTCGTCATGGCTGCGGTACTCCGCTGCCACGTAGTCGTCGGGCACGGGCACGTCATTGACGTAGACGCGGCCGTCGACGATCCGCACCTGGTCACCTTCTTCGGCGATCACGCGCTTGACGAACGATTTGTCGGGGTTGAGCGGGTAGTAGAGCATCACGATGTCGCTGCGGCGGGGCGACGACAACCGGTACACGAGCTTGTTCACGATGAGGCGGTCCTGATCGTCGAGCGTGGGGGCCATGCTGAGGCCCTCGACCCGCGCCACCTGGAACCCGAAGGTGACGATGAGCGTGGCGTAGACGGCGGCCGACGCCAGCGTTTTCACCCAGGCCCAGAACTCGTCGTGCCAGGCCTGAAAACGCTCGGCGGTCGTCGGCTTGGCCGGGGTCGCCGAGAACGCGTGGCCGCCGGGCAGCGGCTGGGCCGCGTCAAATCCTGTGAGGGGCACGGCCGTGGCGCTCGTAGCCCCCTGCGGCGCTCCCCCCTCGGGTCCGAGCGGCGGGTCCAAGGGCACAGGGGTGGCGGCCGGGTCATCGGGCGGTTGTTCCTGCTGGTCCACGGTGCGGTCTCCTCGATCCCTAATTACGGCCGGCGTGCCGGAAGCGTTTCCAGGCAAGGCTCAGTTCATGGTAGCGCATGCGTCCGGCTCTGCCCCGTCCTCTCTCAAAACTGCACGCCCGATGCTACAATTGCTGAGTTCGGGGCGTGGACCTGTCCCGACAGGGGAGCGGCATGATTCGTCCGTTGATGAACGGCTTTGCGCTGACGTTCAAGCACTTGTTCCGGCGTCCCATCACGGTGGACTACCCGAACCAGAAGGTGCCGATGTTTCCCCGGTACCGCGGCAAGCAGGTGCTGATGCGCGACGAGCACGGCATGGAGAAGTGCGTGGCGTGTGGCCTCTGCTCGGTAGCCTGCCCGGCCGATGCCATCTATATGGAGGCCGCCGAGAACGACGGCACGGTCATGGCCGGCCCCCGGTACGCCGCGGTCTACCAGATCCACAAGACCCGCTGCATTTTCTGCGGCTATTGTGAGGAAGCCTGTCCGGTGTCGGCCATTTTCATGGGCAAGGACTACGAGCTGGCGGTCTACAGCAAGGACGACTTCGTGTGGGACAAGACGGAGCTGCTCGTGCCGGTGCCGGACGGCGTCACGGCTCCGCAGTCGGACCGCTGAGTTCCGCGCGGCCGCCCTTTCTCGACGCGCTCGCGTCGCGCGTGCTCGTGTGCGACGGCGCCATGGGCACGATGCTCTACGGCAAAGGCGTCTTCATCAACCGCTGCTTCGAGTCGCTCAATCTGTCGCAGCCGGCCCTGGTGGGCGATGTGCACCGCGAGTACCTGGCCGCCGGCGCCGACGTGGTCGAGACCAACACGTTCGGCGCCTCGCGCGTGAAGCTGCGCAGCTTCGGGCTGGGCGATCAGGTGCACGCCATCAATCTCGCCGGCGCGCGCCTGGCGCGTGAGGCGGCGGGCGACACGGCCTATGTCGCCGGCGCGATCGGTCCGCTCGGCGTGCGCATCGAGCCCTGGGGCAAGACCGGCCTCGATGAGGCGCGCGAGTACTTCCGCGAGCAGGCCACGGCCCTCGTCGAGGGCGGCGTCGATCTGCTGATGCTCGAGACCTTCCGCGACTGGAACGAAGCGGCCGCGGCGGTGGACGCCGTGCGCGCGGTATGTGCGCTGCCGATCGTGGCGCTCGTGACCACCGAAGAAGACGGCAACAGCCTCGATGGCACACCGCCCGAGCAGTTCGGCCCCGCGCTTGTGGCGCTCGGCGCCAACGTCGTGGGGGTGAACTGTAGTGTGGGTCCCGCGCCGATGCTCGAGACGGTGGAGCGCCTGGCAGCCGTGTGCAACGTGCCGCTCTCGGCCCAGCCCAACGCCGGCAAGCCGCGCGACATCGAGGGCCGCAACATCTATCTGTGTTCGCCCGAATACATGGCGTCGTACGCGCGGCGCTTCATCGCCAACGGCGTGCGCCTCGTGGGTGGATGCTGCGGCACGACCCCCGAGCACATCCGCCAGATTGCGCTGGCCGTGAAGCAGCTCGCGCCCGACGTGGCGCGTGGAGCCACCCACAGTACGCATCAGGCCATCACCGTGGCGACGCCGATGGCTCGCATGCCCGTGGCCCGGGCCGAGAAGTCGGCGCTCGGCGCGAAGCTGGCTGCCGGCACCTTCGTGACCGGCGTGGAGCTCGTGCCGCCGCGCGGGCATGCCACGGCAGAGGCCGTCGCGGCTGCGCGTCTGCTGGCGGCGTACGACGTCGACCTGGTGCTCGTGTCCGACGCCCCCCGCGGCGGCGCGCGGGTCGGCGCGCTGGCCCTGGCCGCCTTGATTCGCC
>JANNEJ010000346.1:0-2480 GCA_031378585.1 Acidobacteriota bacterium
GTGGGTTCGATCCCCACGCGGCCCACCAATCATTGCCCATAGGCGTACCGAGTGTGAGAATCCTGCACCTCGCGCTCGCGGCGGCCATGGGCGGGCTGGGCCTTCAGCCCGCGTCCCCCAATCGCGAGGTCGTCATCATCATCGATGGCGACGCGCCGGCGGCAGACCCCGGCGCGGCAGCGCAGTTGCGCGAGGCGCTGCTGGCCGGTATCGCGGGCGACCGGCGGCCGCTCTATTTCGAGCTGAACTCCACGACCATCAGTCCCGTTCGCGACGCGGAAGCGGAAAGCTTCCGCCGCTCCGTCTTTGCGGTGGCCGAACCCAAGTACGGGGGCGTGTCGGTGAGCTTCACGGAAGCCGTCGAAACCCTTCGCGGCAATCAGTCGGTGCGCGACGCCGTCGTTGACCGCGAGTGTCCGTACCCGTCCGTGCCAGGCTGTGGCGACCGCGTGGCCGCAGCGGTCGACGCCGCGGTGAAGCAGACCGAGGCTGCCAGCGCCCGCAAGCTCCGGAGTGTCGTGGCCACGGCTGCCGCCCGTCGGGGTGCGCGGGTGGTCGTGGTCACCTCGGGCTGGCCGGTGCGCGACGACTCGCGGGTGGCCCTCAATCGGGCCGTGAGGGATCTGCGCGAGCTTGGCACGTCGCTGGTGATTGTGCGCATGCCCGGCAGAATGGCATTTCAGGGACTGGTGCGCGACGCCAGCGAGAGTCTCGCGGCACACCTGTCCTCGGCGTTTGTCATCATCAATGACCAGGGAGACGTCGAGCACGCACGGGCCGTCTTCGCAGAGGGCGGGCCGCCGACGGTGGCGATCAGCACCGACTCGGCGGCCGTGGCACCTCCAGTCACCACCGCAACGGAGGTCCCGGCGCTTGCCCCGCGTGCGCGCGACGCAGACGTGCCCGTGCCAGCCTTGACCGACCGGCCCGACGACACGCTGCGGGCCGCCGCGGCGTACGTGCGGCGTTTCGAAACGACGTTTGCGGCGGTGCTCTGGCACGAGCGCTACGAGCAAGAGGCGCGCATCGAGCAGGTGTTTGGCGCGTCTGGCGCCCGGGTCATGAAGCTGTCGGGCACGCGGACGCTCGAGTCGGAACTGATGCTGATCTGGTTGCCATCCGATGCCACGTGGCTCGCTGTTCGTGACGTCACGTCGATTGACGGGAAGCCGCGTCTGGCGAGTGAACGTCGCCTGCCTGCGCTCCAGGCCGGCGCCACCCTGTCGCTGCTGGCGCTGCGTGAACTGGCGCGCGAGAACGGCCGCTTCAACCTCGGCGGCATCGTCCGCACCTTCAACGAGCCGACCCTGGCGCTGCTGTTTCTCGATGATCACTACCGCCACCGCTTCGCCTTCACGCGCCGGAGCGAGCAGCGGGTAGAGGGCCGGCGCGTCGCCACATATGAGTTTGCCGAACGCGCGCGGCCCACCGTGGTGCAGGCCCAGGCCCGCGACGTGCCGGCCCGAGGCACCTGCCGCATTGATGTGGCCACGGGGCAGGTGCTCGAGACGAGCCTCGAGTTGTCCGACGAGGTGGGGCAGTTGCGGGGCCGGATGACGGTGCGCTACGGCCCGAGTGCCAGGTTCGACGTGCTGGTGCCGGACGAGATGCGCGAGACCTACGAGTCGGGCCGGGGCGAAGCGGTCACGGCGGTGGCGACGTACTCGAACTTTCGCAGGTTCCAGACCTCGGGTCGGCTGATCACGCCCGAGTGACGCCAGCGGCGTGGGTGACTAGGCGCCGCGGGGTTTCGCCAGCGCGGTGCGGAGCAGCGACAGCCCCGCGTACAATACCACGATCACGACCAGCCAGCGGATGGCGGCGAGCGGCAGCGACTTCACGACGTAGGCGGCCACCAGCACACCGGGGATGCCGCCAAGCGCGATGCCGAGCGCGGCGCGGCCGTCGTACTTGTCGCTGCGCGCGAACTTGATGCCCGCCAGCGGCAGCCCGTAGGCGGCCGAGCCCATCATGATCGGGAACGCCGAGCGTGGGCTCATCCCGAGCAGGCTGAAGGCGACCAGGCTGGGCGCGTAGCTGCCGATGCCGAGGGCGTTGAAGGCGCAGAACACGAAGTTGGCCGCCACGGCGAGCACCAGCGTGCCGCCCGTGAAGCCAATCGCGTCACCGCCACCAGGAATCCATTGCAGGTTCGTGATGGTCATGAAGACCGCGCCGGCTACCAGCGCCAGCGCCATGCCGATCTGCACCTGGCGCCGCGGCAGGCGCGACACCACGGTTGCGCCCACGTAGCCGCCGAGTGCGCCGACCGGCACCATCAGCCCGAGCGTAAGGGGATCGACGGCAATCGCCGTCACGAAGGCGAACGCCTCGATCGCCACGGGCACCGACGACCCCACGTTGAGCGTGCCGGGAATCCACTCGTCGCGCACCATCTTCAGGAAGCGGAAGATGGCCGTGGTGGGCGCGTAGTTGCCAATGCCGAGGGTGTCGAAGAAGAGCGTCACGGCGCCGATGCC
>JANNEJ010000213.1:0-3000 GCA_031378585.1 Acidobacteriota bacterium
GCGGGGCGGCGCCGTTTGGTCTCGAATCGCGGGTGCGCGCGCTGGCGGGTGCCGAGCGCGCCTCCGCCCGGGCCGGCTGGTCGCGGCGCTTCTCGCCGCTGGCCGCGGCGGCCGCCGTCGTGCTGGCCATCGCCGGGGGGCTGTACTGGGGCACCGGGCAGTCATCGGCGCTGCTGGCCGCGCAGCTCACCCTTGACCACATCAAGTGTTTCATCATCGACGGCGACGAACATGCTCAGCCCATGACCGCCGGCGCAGGGCAGGTCCAGCTGCACGAGACGTACGGACTGGATGTCTCGTTGCCCGTGCCGCGCGAAGCCGATGGCGCGCATCTGGTTGCCGTGCGGAACTGCCTATATGGTGAAGGATTGGTGGCGCACGTGCTCTACCGGGTGCACGGCGAGCCAGTCTCGATGTTCGTCATGCCGGGGCGCTCCGCGGCCGCGGCGGACGTGTCCGCATTTGGCCGCCACGCTGAGGTGATGACCAAGAACGGCGTGACCTACGTGGTCGTGGCGCCGGCCCACCTGGCAGGTGTAGCGTCGGCCCTGGGACTTGAGGGAGAATAGGCGCATGGAAGAGCAGCCGAATCCGGTCTCGAGCCACAGCCTGCGCGGTGTGGCCATCGTCGGCACGGTGGTAGCCCTCCTCGGGTTGAGCGTGCCGTTCACCTGGGGCAGCCACGACGACGCGACCGGGGAGCCGCTGACGGCGCCCTTCGTGGAGCCGGTGGCGGCACATGAATCGACAATCGGTGAACAGGCGCAGTCCGAGGTCGCATGTCTGCCCGACGCCAAGCCCGCCGCCGACTTCACCTTGCCGTCGCTTGACGGCACGCAGGTGAAGCTCAGCTCGTTCAGGGGCAAGGTGGTGCTGCTCAACTTCTGGGCGACCTGGTGTGGCCCCTGCAAGGCCGAGATTCCAGCCTTCGTAGAACTGCAGCAACAATACAAGAGCGATCTCGTCGTGATCGGGCTGTCGGTTGATGACCCGGCCGACAAGGCCAAGGCCTTTGCTGACCAATACAAAGTCAACTACCCGATCGTGCTCGGGCTGGGACGAGACGACATTCAGGATGCCTACGGACCAATCTACGGCATTCCCGCGTCGTTCCTGATCGGCCGCGACGGCAAGGTCTGCAAGCGGCATCTCGGTTTGGCACCGAAGGCGCAGTTCGAGCGCGAGATCAAAGCCCTGCTCTGAACAGGCGGTGTAGTATGATTCCAGCAGTTCGATGCTGAAGGGATTCACACACGCCACTCTTGCCTGCGGGTGCCGTCTCGGTTTCCGAGAAGGGTCCGGGGGCAGTCCCGTCACCGTCATCATCGAGGCGAAGTCAGCAGCGTGTTCGAACTCGATGCACGTGCGCGACGTGCCCATCTACGATCACCGGGAAGCCCTGCGGCCAGCGACGCGGCCGCTTCCGATCGAAGAGGGCTTCGAGGAAGAAAGCTAGCCGCCGCCACGGTGTTCTGGGGCGTGCAGGCCTCGTCGCTGCTCGTCTTCGCCGTGCCATTCAGCTGGTCGCTCGTCGGCGTCTGGGCCGTCTCACACTTCCTCCGGGCCATTGGCCTCACCCTGTCATTCCATCGCTACTTCGCGCATCGCGCATTCGAGATGTCGCGTGCCGCGCGCTTCTTCTGGGCCTTCGTGGGCACGGCGGCCATGCAGAAGGGGCCCATCTGGTGGGCGGGGCACCACCTCAGCCACCACAAGTACGCCGACCGTAACGGCGACCCGCATAGCCCCGCCGTGAGTGGCTTCTACTACGCGCACGTGGGCTGGTTCCTGAACGACGCGCGCAACGACACGCTGCCCGACACGAATCCGGTCGTGCGTGACTACGGCTCGGTGCCTGAGATCGCGTGGCTCGAGGCGTACTACGTCGTGCCGCCGCTGATGCTGGCCTCTGCGCTGTACGCGGTGGGCGGCTGGGCGTGGACGATCTGGGGCTTTGGCCTGGCCACGACCACGCTGGCGCACGCCACGTTTGCCATCAACACGGTGAATCACTTGTGGGGCAGCCGCCGCTTCGATACTCCCGACGACTCGCGCAACAACGCCTTGACGGCGTTTTTTGCCGTGGGTGAGGGCTGGCACAACAATCACCATCGCTACCAGCGCGCCGCGCGCAACGGCTTCTACTGGTGGGAGTTCGATCCCACCTGGTATGTGGTGACGGTCATGTCGTGGCTGGGGCTCGCGTGGAATCTGCAGCCCGTGCCCGCCCGCGTCTACGAGGAAGCGCGGCAGCGTACCGACGCCGTCGTGGCGCAGTCGCCTGGAGCCAGCGGGTGACGGGGCGGCGCTGGGCCGCGTACGTCTGGGCTGGGCCTACGTCGTTGTTGGGCCTCATGGCCATTGCTCTGACGGCGCCGTCGGTGCGTGTCGTCGCCGGCGTGCTCGAGGCGCAGGGCCCCGGTGTGGCGCGGTTGCTCGACTTCCTGTCGCCGCGCCTTGCGGTGCTGGCGATGACGCTGGGGCATGTGGTCATTGCCAGGGACGCGGCCGCCCTCGACGAGACGCGGGCCCACGAGCGCGTGCACGTGCGTCAGGCCGAGCGCTGGGGGCCGTTGTTCGTGCCGGCCTACCTGTCGACCAGCGCCGTCGCGTGGCTGCGCGGCGGCGACGCCTATGCCGACAACCCGTTCGAGCGTGCGGCCTGGGCGGCGGCGCCTGTCGTGCCCGCGAGCGGCCCAGCACCAGGCGCGTCCGTCTCAGCTGGTTGAACCTGACGGTTTGATGGCCGTGCTGCCACGTGCGCGATCGGGCGTGGCGGTGGCGCCTCGTCCCGCCCGACGCAGGGCACTCCGCAGCACGAATTCGATCTGACCGTTCAAGCTGCGCAGATCGTCGTCGGCCCAGCGCTGCAGCGCTTGAAGCAGCGCGGGGTCGACACGAAGCAGGAACGCCTTGCGCTCGGCCACCGGCGCCTCACTGATAGATCGTGCCGGTGTTCACCACTGGCTGGGCCCCGCGTTCGCCGCACAGCACCACCAG
>JANNEJ010000254.1:0-4669 GCA_031378585.1 Acidobacteriota bacterium
CGGCCTGGAACAGCGACAACACCAAGGGCGGCAGCGCGCCCGGCGGCTTGCCCACGGCGCAGTCGGTGAACCAGTTCGACCTGTCGCTCGGCGGCCCGCTGGTCAAGAACCGCGTGTGGTTCTTCGGCGCGTTCCGGCGCGCCGACCTCACGAATGGCATCAGCCGATCGCCGCTGAACGCCGCGAACATCGCCAACCTGGTGCCAGACTTCAAGCCGTTCGACAACTTCATGAAGAGCAATCAGCCCTTCGCGAAGGTCACCGCACAGGTCACCACGCGCCACGAGATGACGGCGTTCTACCAGAACGACCGATCGAAGTACTCGAGCAACCGCGAACTCGACAACAAGCCTTACCTGTTCAACTC
This sequence comes from Acidobacteriota bacterium, assembly GCA_031378585.1. Classification (GTDB taxonomy): domain Bacteria; phylum Acidobacteriota; class Vicinamibacteria; order Vicinamibacterales; family UBA2999; genus CADEFD01. Next base: position 368 of record JANNEJ010000254.1, read on the forward strand.
GACCGGCGGCGGCCTCTCCCACGCCCGGGTCAACTCGGTCTGGACCAACCAGCTCACCTCGGCCCTGTCGGTGAGCTACAACGACAAGCGCGGCAACGACGCCAGCACGTACGAGGGCGTCGACCTCAACGGCCCGCAGATTCAGATCCACCAGGATTCGTTCGCCAACGCCGGCCGCCAGGACGGCACCGGGGCACTGGCCCGCCTGAACACGCCCGATTCGATCGCGCTGTCGAAGGCCCACCTCTGGCTGATTCGCGGCGACCTGACCTACTACAAGCAGGGTTGGGGCGGCGGCCACGAGTTCCGCACCGGCATCTGGGCGGCGCCCTCGATGGTGCGTGAAACCACCACCGAGTACGTCAACGGCGGCTTCATGCTCCAGGAAGACCGATTCGTCGACCCGGCCAATCCGGCGGCCGGCACCACGCCGTTCCGTCTGCAATACCGCTCGCCGGCCGTGGTCCCCACGATCCGCGAGCACGACCGCGACATCGCGCTCTACGTGCAGGACTCGTGGACGCCCACGTCGCGGCTCACGGCGAACGTCGGCCTGCGCGTGGATTTCATCAAGCGCCACGACAAGATCCTCGGCATCGACCGGCAGAAGAGCACCGCGGTGCAGCCGCGCGCTGGTATCTCGTATCTCATCACCGAGGATGCCCGCAACGTCATCCGCGCCAGCTACGGGCGTCTCTACGAGCAGGTCAACGGCCGCGACTACATCGTCACCTTCGGGCAGACCGGCGCCGTCAACGAGACCAACATCTACATCGACAAAGGCGGGAACCGCACGTCGGTGCTCACGCCGGCGACCCGCAGCGTCGATCACACCCGGCTGTTCGACAAGGACCTGCACCAGCCCTACCTCGACGAGTTCTCGGTCGGCTTCAACCGCCAGTTCCCGGGGCAGATCAGCGTCGGCGTCGCCGCCACGCAGCGCCGCTTCAAGGACAACTTCGCCGAGGTGGACATCAACGGCATCTATCCCTCGGGGCCGGGCCAGCCGTTCGGCGGCTTCGGGCGCGTCGATCCGAACCTTGGCATCGTCACGCAGGAGACCAACAACACCTGGACCGGCGTGGTCGTGAACGCCGTCGAGATGACCTTCGCCAAGAACATGTCGCACGGCTTCCAGGTGATTGCCAGCGCCACGCGCCAGTGGCAGTACCTGACCGGCACGTGGAATCCCACCGACCCGGCCCGCTTCGTGCAGCCCGACGCCTTCGCCAACAACCGCGATCTGTCGCAGCAGCTCTTCGGCAACGGCGACGACAACACCTTGAACGGCGGCGGTCGTGAATCCGGCGCCGCCTACCGGCCGTTCTCGGTCCGCATCGGCGGCCAGTGGCTGGCGCCGTGGGGCATCAGCGTGGGCGGCAGCTACGTGATCCAGGCGGGCGGCTTCGTCGGCCCGCTGCTGGTGCGCCTCGATGCCAACGATCCCCAGGTGACGCAGTTCGGTCCGGCCACCGTGCGCCTGGCCAACGGCACCACGCAGCCCAATCCGCTGGCGACCCGCCTACGCTTCCAGGGACCGACGCGCAGCGACGGCCAGATCCGCAACGACGACGCCAAGTACCTGCAGCTGAAGATCGGCCGGGTCTTCAAGTTCGGCACGCAGTCGTTCGAGCCGGCGATCAACATGTTCAACGTCTTCAACACGCCGGCCAACACGCAGTGGGGCACCGGCGCCAACCAGATCTACAGTCCTAACTACCTGAACCGCTTCAACCGGCATCCGCCGCGCGCGATGCAGCTGTCGATCGCCTATAAATTCTAGAACTCGGGGCTGGGGACTAGCGGGGCTTGCCGCCGGCCGAATTCATTCGAGGATGGTCATGAGCCGATTCGTCACGCGTGTCACGTGGATTCTCGCGGCGGCGGTAGTCGCGGCTTTCGGCTCTCCCGCGGGTCATGCTCAGACGCCGGCGCGCATTGCGCCGGCGGCCTACGGCAACCTGCACTGGCGCTTCATCGGTCCGGAAGGCAACCGCTTCTCGACCGCCGCCGGCATTCCGGGTGACCCGGCCACCTACTACGTGGGTGCCGCGTCGGGCGGCATCTACAAGACCACCGACGGCGGCGTGAACTGGACGTCGCTCTTCGATGCCCAGCCCGTGCAGTCGATGGGTGCGCTCGCCGTCGATCCGTCCGATCCCAACACGATCTGGGCGGGCACGGGCGAGGCGCACATCCGCAGCCACATCTCGGTCGGCCAGGGCATCTACAAGTCGCAGGATGCCGGCAAGTCGTGGACGCTGATGGGCCTCGAGCAGACCGGGCGCATCGCACGCGTGGTCGTGCATCCCAAGGACTCGAATGTGGTGCTGGCGTGTGCGCTCGGGCACGCCTACGGGCCGCAGCCAGAGCGCGGCGTGTTCCGTACCACCGACGGCGGCGCCACGTGGACCCGCACGCTCTTTGCCGACGAGAACACCGGGTGCTCCGACCTGGCGATGGACCCGTCGAATCCGCGCATCCTGTTTGCTGGCCTGTGGAGCATCGAGATCCACACCTGGGGCCGCACCAGCGGCGGGCCCGGCGGTGGACTCTTCACCTCACGCGACGGCGGCGTTACGTGGCGCAAGCTCACGGGCAATGGCCTGCCCACCAAGCCCGTAGGCAAGGTGGCAGTGGCGATTGCGCGCTCGAACCCGAACCGCGTCTACGCCATGATCGAGACCGGCGACGGCGTGCCGCTCGACGGGTCGCCGACCGAGGCCGGCCAGGTCTGGCGCTCGGAAGACGGCGGCGGCACGTGGCGCATCGTGACCTACGACCGCAACGCGATGGGTCGCGCGCACTACTACTCGCGCATCGTCGTGGCGCCCGACGACGAAGACGAGGTCTACTTCCTCACCGCGTCGTACGCCAAGTCGATCGACGGCGCGCAGACGCTGGTCACCCAGCAGCGCGCGCAGGCGCCGGGCGGCGACCACCATGACATCTGGATCGACCCGACCAACCCCAACCGCCAGATCGTGGCTCACGACCAGGGCCTGTCGATCTCCATCAACCGCGGCCGCACCTGGTTCCGCCAGCGCCTCACCAACGCGCAGATCTACCACGTGACGGTCGACAACGAGATTCCCTACAACGTGCTCGGCAACAAGCAGGACGAGCCGTCGTATCGCGGGCCGAGCAACAGCCGCCTGGGCAGCGGCGTCGGCGGCGATCCGGGCATCCCCCGCGGCATGTGGCACTCCGTGGGCGGCGGCGAAAGCGGCTGGGCCACGCCTGATCCCACGAACTCGAAGTTGATCTGGTCGACGGCGTCGGGGTCGGGCATGGTCGGCGGCATCGTCGTGCGCTTCGACGAGAACCGGCGCCAGCTGCGCAACGTGGAGGTGTGGCCGTATCAGCAGAACGGTCCGCCTGCCGACCTGAAGTACCGGTTCGTGTGGGATGCACCGCTCCACATCTCGCCCCACGATCACAACACCATCTACGTAGGCAGCCAGCACCTGCACCGCACCACCAACGGCGGCCAGAGCTGGGAAGAGATCAGCCCCGACCTGACGCTCAACGACAAGACGCGGCAAGTCAGCTCGGGCGGGCTCACGCCCGACAACATCGGCGTCGAGTACACCGGCGTGGTCTACGGCATCGCCGAATCCCCGCTCGAGCGCGGCCTGATCTGGGTGGGCACCAACGACGGCCTGGTGCAGGTCACGCGCGACGCCGGCAAGTCGTGGACCAACGTGACCAAGAACCTGCCTGGCCTGCCGCCCTGGGGCAGCGTACGCAGCATCGCGCCGTCGAAGTACGACGCGGCGACGGCGTATCTCACCGTGGACTTCCACCAGGTGAACAACCGCGATCCGTTCGTCTACAAGACCACCGACTACGGGCGCACCTGGAAGGCCATCACGAACGGCATCCCGAAGAGCATGCTGAGCTACGCCAAGGTGATCATCGAAGATCCGGTGCGCCGAGGCTTGCTCTACGTGGGCACCGAGAACGCCATCTACGCGTCGTTCGACGACGGCGAGAACTGGCAGTCGCTGCAGACCGACCTGCCGCACGCGCCGGTGTCGGGCATCGTCGTGCAAACCCACTTCAACGACCTGGTCATCTCCACCTACGGCCGCGGCTTCTTCATCCTCGACGACATCACGCCGCTGCAGCAGCTCACGCCGCAGGTGCTGGCGGCAGACGCGCATCTGTTCCCACCGCGAGCGGCCTACCGCTTCCGGCTGATCACCGCACCCTCGACCACCTATGACGATCCGACGGTGGGCGAGAATCCGCGCTACGGCGCATCGATTAACTACCACCTGAAGAGCGCCCCGGCCGGCG
>JANNEJ010000263.1:0-2606 GCA_031378585.1 Acidobacteriota bacterium
CTGGTGGGGGCCAGGGGTCGGCGCAGCGGACGTGATCGTGGTGCGTCAGTTCCCGGCCGCAGCGCCGACCCCTGGCCACCACCAGCTGCCGCTGTCCGGCAGTCCCGCTGAAAGGAAAAGGCCCGGTGATGTCGCCATCACCGAGCCTTGATTATGTGGTCGGGGCGAGAGGATTCGAACCTCCGACCCCTCGGACCCGAACCGAGTGCTCTACCAGGCTGAGCCACGCCCCGACGCGAACGAAAGCATACCCTAGAACCGCCGTGTGGCACCAATTCGCGGCGCTGGGCCCCGCCGCCCGCCCGAGCGCTAGTCGCCGGTGGCGACCTGCGCCAACCAGGCCGGCGCGCCCGTGTGGGCCGTCATGTCGGGCTGCAGCGGCGTCACCGACACGTAGCCCTCGCGGCACGTCTGGTAGTCACTGCGGTCGTGGGAGTGCCAGTCGTCCTCCCCTTCCTCGATCCAGAAATAGCGCTGCCCGCGGGGGTCGATGCGCTCGGCAATCGTCGTGACGTGGTTGCGCTTGCCTTGCACAGTGAGGCGGATGCCCTTGGGCACGCCGCGCGGCACGTTCACGTTCAGAAACACGCGCTCGGGTAAGCCTTCACGCAGCACGTGCACGGCCATGTCGTGGGCCACGGCGGCCGACGGCCCGAAGTCGAACGTCCCGTCGCGCGTGCGCATCAGCGACACCGCAATGGCCGGCGCGCCAAGCAGGGCCGCTTCGAGCGCGCCTGAAACGGTGCCCGAGTAGGTCACGTCGTCGCCCAGATTCCAGCCAGTGTTGATGCCCGACACGACCAGGTCCGGCATCTGGCCTTTGAGCAACACCGCCACGGCAATGTTCACGCAGTCGGTGGGCGTGCCGTCCACGGCATAGATGTCATGGCCGAAGGTTTCAAGGCGCAGGGGCCGGCGCAGCGTGAGCGCGTGGCCGATGGCGCTCGATTCCTGGTGCGGCGCGACGACGATCACGTCGCCAAGGGAACGCATGGCGTCGGCCAGGGCCTTGATTCCGGGGGCGTGCACGCCGTCGTCGTTGGTGACAAGAATTCTGGGCATCTGAACTGGCGATCTTAGCATCCGGCCCCACGACACGAATTTCTGCCAGCGGAGGCGCGAGCGTCCAAACGGAACCGTTGAGGTGGGCACGCTAGCTCCAGACACCCGCCTCGGTCCACCGTGATGTTCGCCGGCTTCAGGTCGCGATAGTTGAGGCCGAGCACGGACCTCCTTATTTCGCCTGGTTCACGCCGAGAAATAGTTCGAGGCCTTGATCGATCAAGGCGAGTTCGGCCGCCGACACCCGACCGTAGGTCCTTCGGATTCGGCGCTTGTCGATCGATCGCACGTGGTCCGTCAATACGTACGACGTCTTGGTGAGGCCGCTTTGCCCTGGCGTCAGGGACGGATAGAGCGCCCCTTCCCCAGGTGTACCTGTGACCGGGACCACGGCGATTAAGGGGAAGCGCTGGTCAGCATTGACGGCTGGGTCACTCACCGCGACGCAGGGTCGCACGCCGCGCTGCTCGTGGCCAAGCGTGGGATCGAGTTCCACGAGGACGACGGTGCCGCGCTCGAGTGTCACGCGCGGCCCTTCGTCCAGCCATGCCCCTCGACCCAGCGGACGGGAGTTCCCGCATCGATATCGACGAGCCCTTCGTCGGCAGGTAGGTCGGACACCCAGTCGGCCAGCCCCGTGTCGACGAGCGCCACAGTGTCGACATGCGGACTGCGGAGGGACTGGAGCAGGCCCGCTTGCCGCCGCCGCGCGAGTTCGTGCTGCACGGCCTCGGCGATGAATCGACTCCGGTTGCGCTCGATTCGGTCGATGCTGTCGACAAGGTCGACGGCGAGCGTCACGGTCACGCGTGCGGTTTCTGCCATGATGGCAGAAGTATGACTCAGAATATGATCATACTCAAAGTGCGCTTTTTGCTACGTGCTGAGATTGCTCGCCACCTGCCCGTGTGGCAGGCGCGACCGCGTCGGCGCGACGCTCGCCGCTATCATCGCCCACACTCAGGGCCTCGAAGAGGGCGGCAGCAGCACCGCGCTCGTGATGGAACTCGTCGAGGGCGACGTCCGAGGTCGCCGTTTCCCTGTATCATCCGCCCATGGTCTGGTGGATGTGGCTTGCAGGCGGCCTGGCGTTGCTCGCGGTGGAACTGGCCACCCCGAGCGGCTTCTTCGTGATGTTCTTCGGCGTTGGGGCCATCCTGACGGGCCTGGCGGCCGCGGTTGGCGCCGTCACTGGGCCGGTGGCGCAGTGGACCTTGTTCACCGTGGCGTCGGTGCTCTCGCTCCTGCTCTTCCGCGGCAAGATCCAGTCGCGCGTCGAGCACACGGGACCGCTCCTGCCGGTGGATTCTCTGGTGGGCGACATCGCGTTTCCAGCTGAGGCGATCGCGCCGGGCGCCGTGGGACGAGTGGAGCTCCGCGGCACCTCCTGGGATGCCCGCAATGAAGGCGACACGCCGCTTGGCGCGCATCAGCGCTGCCGGGTCACGCGCGTGTCAGGTCTGCAACTCGGCGTCGTCGCCGAATAACCACGAAAGAGGCGCGTCTCATGGAAGGCGGATTCATCGTCATCGTGCTCGTCGCGA
>JANNEJ010000271.1:0-2268 GCA_031378585.1 Acidobacteriota bacterium
ATGAACTCGTTGATGCCGTTGTAGGTGATCTCGGTCGAACCGAGGAACTGGAAGTCCGACTGAATGCGGCGATACTCGGCGCCGAACTTCACCGTGTGCTCGCCAGCCGTCCAGGTAAGCGCCTCGTTGAACGAGAGCGACATCGGGTCAAACAGCGACCCGGTCGTCGACGATGCGCTGGTCGCGCGAATCAACAGACCGCTGCGCGCGATGCCCGTGTTGCCGCGCGCGTCGATGGACGCTGACGTGAAGGTGCCCGAAAGCGACACGCCCACAGGGTCGTAGCCCGCCGAGCCGAACGCCTCGGCGCTGGTTTTCGGCCGGTTGACGCCGACCTTGAACTCGTTCACGACGTTGCCACCGAAGATCTGCTGAAAATTCGCGACGAAGTTCGAGGGCGTCTGCCTGGCCAGCACGCGGCGCGGCGTCACGGTGCGGTCGGGCGTGTCGACGCGGCCATTGCTGTAGTTGTAGCGCACGTACGCCGACAGGTTGTTGGTGAAGCGCTGGTCGATGCGCGCCGAGAATGTGTCTTCCTTCTGGTCGGCCTGCGCGTTGAGGGTCGCCAGGTCCACCAGCGGGTTGGCCGTAGCTACCTGGCCGGCGGGGAACCCGGCCAGCAGCGGTGCGACGGCGCGGGTGCGGTCGGCGCTTTGGCCGTTGCCGGTGCCGATCGGTTCGCCCGCCAGGACGCGCCGGCGCGCTTCGGCGCTGGGCACGGCCTCAGTGAAGCTCAGGCCCGTCTTCTGGCGCAGGCCTTCGTAGCTGCCGAAGAAAAACGTCTTATTGCGCAGTGCCGGCCCACCGATCGAGCCACCAAACTGATCCACGCTCAGGTTCTGCTTCTTGTCGTCGTACTTGCTGGCCGCATCGAGCGCGTCATCGCGCCGGTACTCGAACAGCGAGCCCTTGAACCGGTTGCTGCCGCTCTTGCTGATGACCGTGATGTTGCCGCCGGCGCCGAGGCCGCTTTCGGCCGGCGCCAGGCCGGAGTTGACGCGGAACTCGGCGACCGACTCCATGGAGGTCTGCAGGCGGAACTGCGAACCGGTGGCGCTCAGATAGCCCGGGCTGGCGTCCCACACGTAGGTGCCGTCGACACCGTCGAAGTTCAGGTAGTTCTGCTGGTTCGACTTGCCGTTGAACCGCACGCTGGCCCAGCCGCCGTTGCCGTCGGACGTCGCGCCGGTGGCCAGCGTCATCAGGTTGGCGAAGTTGCGGCCGTTGACTGGCAGCTGTTCCACTTCGATGGGCGACACGTTGACGCCGATTTTCGCCGACGACGAGTCAATGACTGGCGATGCGGCCGTGACCGTCACCGACTCGGTCAGCGACGCCACGGCGAGCGACAGCGACTGGTTCGAGATCTGGCCGGCGCCAAGGACGACTTCTTTCGACGTCGGCTGAAAGCCGTCGAGCTCGACCTTGATCACGTAGCTGCCGGGCCCGAGGTTCGTGACGTTGAAGGTGCCGTCGCCGCCAGCCACGTCGATGCGTTCAGCGCCGGTCTCCTTGGACGTGATGGTGACCGTCACGCCCGGCAGGGCCGCGCCGCTCTGGTCGAGAATCCGGCCGATGATGCGCGACTCGGTCTGCTGCGCGGCCGCAGGCAAGGCGGCCAGGCCGCATGCGAAGATTAGCGCCAGCCCCGAGGCCCGGCGCAGGAACGAGGCCATGAGAGTACCCCCAGAAATCGTGTTTGTGTGTGCCACGTTCGACAGCATCGGGCATGGGGATTTCCAGGCGGTGTCGTATGTGTAAATTCTCTGTGAATTGATGCCGCCGCCGAGCAGGGGGCAGCGAATGTAACCTGAATGTGACGCCAGTTGTGGCACACTCGCGCTGCCCATCCGCGTGCGGAGAGGCGTCAGGAGCATTCGTGGCCGCGTTTCGTCTGATCCCGAGAGAAGAGAAGTTCTACGCCGATTTCACCGCGCTCGCCGACCGGATCGTGTCGGGCGCCACGCTGCTCGAGAAGATGCTCGCCACCGATCCGCCGGCCTTCGAGATGGCCGTCGAGATCAAGCAGGTCGAAGAGGCCTGCGACACGGTGACCCACGACATCATCCACCGCCTGAATCGCACCTTCGTCACGCCCATCGACCGCGAGGACATCTACGCGCTGGCCAAGTCGCTCGACGACGTCATGGACGCGGTCGACGCCGCCGCCGGCGTCGTGCGGCGCTACCGCATCACCGTGCTGCCCTACGGCACGCGCGAGCTCGCGTCGCTCATCTGGCGGTCGACCGTGCAGGTGAAGGTCGCGGT
>JANNEJ010000280.1:0-5726 GCA_031378585.1 Acidobacteriota bacterium
TACTGCTCGCCGTAGAACTCGGCGCCGCGGCCGCGCGCCTGCGCGTAGAGGCGCACAAGCAATTCCGCATGCGCTTCCATCTGCGCGTAGCCGTAGGCGTGGAACAGGCTGGGATGATCCGGTGCGAAGATGTGCGGCACGCCGTAGCGGTCCCAGAGAATCTCCGTGCCCTTGGCCGCCCAGACCGGGGCTGGATCGACGACCCGGCTGCTGGATTGGCAGCCCGCCAGCAACAGTCCGAGAAGAACGATGGACGCGACACTCGAGCGAACGACACGCACCGACAGGCTGGTCATGGGGCTCTCCGTGGCGCGGAGTCTAGCAGAACCATGCACCCCGCTCGTCGAGCTGGACATTGAGGACGGATAGGGCCACTCTCACTCGCAAGGAATCAGGAGGCATGTCGACATGACCAAGGCATTGGTGGGCGGAGTGACGCTGGCGGCGGTGGTGATGGCGGCGCCGGGTCTTCGGGCCGACGTCAAGGGCACCGTGGCCCTCAGGCGGGCGACCTTCACGGTGGCCGACGCCGTGGCCTACAAGACCGATGACGGCATCGAGGTGGCGCTGCTGTCGGCTCCCTTCGACCGGAAGAGCGCGGCGAAGGACCAGAAAATCGACAGCTTCGACGTGATGCGGATGTCCGGCGCCGCAGCCACGCTGCGAATCGGGTCCGATGGCTCGTTCAACTGCATCGACGCGACGTCGTCAGAGGGCGGCGGGTCGTCGTGTAACAGCGACTACACGGCTGCGCTCACGCTCACGGCGCGCACCGCCGACCGCGTGGCTGGCACGTTCAAGCTGAACGCGAACGGCGAGAAGGCCGACGTGACGTTCGACCTGAAGGTGGAGTCGGTCGCGGCCCGCACCGGCACGGCGCTGCCGGCAAGTGGCGGCGAGCCCGGCGCGGCCGTGATGGCGCACTTTGCCGCCATCGAGAAGAACGACTTCAAGGCGCTCATGGCCACCGCGCAGCCCGAGCAGGCAAAGATGATGGCTGAGTCCGAGAAGTCGGGCGAAGCCAAAGAGATGTTCAAGATGATGCGCGACATGGCGCCGCGCAAGGTACGCGTCACGGGCGGCATGGTGGACGGCGACTCGGCGCTGGTCGATTTCGAAGGCATCGAGGACGGCAAGCCCGTGAAGGGCACGGCGGAAGTGGTTCGCATGGCGGGTCGGTGGTACATGACCGGCAGCTCCTCGCGCTAGGCGTTACTGGCGGCGCACGCGCATGTGCGCCGAGTCGCCACGAGCAACACGGCCGGACCGGCGATGGGCACTCGAGACCTCACGCCCTCCACGACCACTATGACGGCAGCGCCAGGGCGATCAGTTCCGGCGCGTGTCCGTCGTCGGCCACCGCCACGACGAGGTACTGCCGGCCCTCGTGCAGATACGTCATGGGCGCGCCCGTGGCCCCGGCAGGCAGCGGGATCTCGGCCACGACCGCGCCGGTGCGCTTGTCGAAGGCGCGCATGCGTGGGCCGCCGCCTCCCGGTGGGATGCTGAGTCCCGCCGCGCTGCCTTCGGTCACGAACAGCAGCGTCTTGGTCAGCAGCGGCGCGGCGCGGCCCATTTGTCCGAGCGGCGGCAGGTTGAGCGCCTTCAAGGCTGGATGGTCGCGAGGACCATCGCCGTTGGCGGCCATCCACACGTGATCGCCGGTGTTGAGATCAATCGCGGTGATGCGTCCGTAGGGCGGCTTGGTGATGGGCAGACCACGCGGACCAGGGCCGGGCTCGCGGTCGAGCCGTTTGCGCGTCTGCGTGAAGGTGAAGCGGCCCGGGCCCTTCACGAGCGCACCAAGCCACGGGAAGGTGACCGACGGCACGTAGAGCACACCCGTCTCCGGATCCACGGCCGCGCCGCCCCAGTTGGCGCCGCCCACCCAGCCGGGCAGGTAGAGCGTGCCCTTCTTCTCGCCGGGCGCGGTGCCTTCGAGCGTGGGCGGCGTGAACATCGGGCCGATGGTCCACTGCTTCACGATCTCCCGCGCTTCCTGCTTCAACTCGGGCGTGAAGTCGATGAGGTCGTCGTCGGTGAGCCCCTGTCGATCGAAGGGCGCCGGCCGCGTCGGGAACGGCTGCGTGGGCGAGGTCCACTCGCCTGGCACAGTGGACTTCGGCACCGGCCGTTCTTCGATCGGCCACACGGGTTTGCCCGTGACGCGATCGAACACGAACGCGAACGCCTGCTTCGTGACCTGCACCACGGCCTTGATGCGGCGGCCGCTCACCGTGATGTCGGCGAGCACGGGCGCCGTGGGGTTGTCGTAGTCCCACAGGTCGTGATGCACCATCTGGTAGTGCCACTTCATCTCGCCGGTGCGCGCGTCGAGACACACGAGGCTGTCGGAGTAGAGATTGGCGCCCGGACGTTGGCCGCCGTACCACTCGTTGGCGGCGCTGCTGAGCGGCACGTAGAGATAGCCGAGCTCGGCGTCGGCGCTCATCAGGCTCCACGCCTTGGCGCTGCCGGTGTCGCGCCACGAGCGCTGTTCCCACGACTCGAGACCGGGCTCACCGGGCCGCGGCACCACGTGGAAGGTCCAGCGCAGCGCGCCGGTGCGCACGTCGTAGGCGCGGATGTCGCCGGGCGGCAAGTCCACCTGCGTGCCTGAATCGGTCCAGCCCTGGCCGCCAATCACGACGACGTCGCCCACCACCAGCGGACCGGGCGCGCTCCAGCGGAACGACGTGGTCTTGGCGCCAAGACCGGTGATGAGATCGACGCGGCCGCCCGCGCCGAATCCGTCGGCGGCACGTCCCGTGCGCGCGTCGAGGGCATACAGGTAGCGGCCGCGCACGTTGAAGACGCGTGCGGATTCCCCGCCGGTCCAATACGCGAGGTTGCGGCTCGCGCCGGCGCCGCTCAGGTCGTCGGCCTCCACGGCCTGCGCCCACACCGTGGCGCCCGTGGCCGGGTCGAACGCCTCGGCCAGGCCCAGCGCGTTCGAGGCGAAGAGCAACGCGCCAGCCTTGAGCGGAGTGGCCCGGAAGTTGGTGGGCACGATCACGTTGGGATGGGCCGCGCGAATCGCCGGATCCACGCCGGGCCGACGCCAGGCGATACGCAGCGATGCCACGTTGGCGGCCGTGATCTGGTCGAGCGCTGAGTACTTGGTGCTGCCGGCGTCGCCGCCGTGATTGGGCCAGTCGCCGGCTGTCGGACCACGCTGGGCGCGGGGATGGGCCACGGCGGCAAGCAGCATGGCGACGAGACACGCGAGCGTAAGCATGGGCCGCATGGCGGGAATCGTAGCGCAGCGCGGGCTGGCGTGCCGAGGCGCGTACCGCGGCGCGAAGATGTGACACCATCTTCCTGGTGCGCTCACTCCAAGGAGCTCGGGATGTCCATCGGTGCTGATTTCGCGGCTCTCTTTGCGCGCGACCTCGCCCGGCTGTCTCGTCAACTCGACGCGTTCGACGAGGCGCACCTGTGGCAGGTGCGGCCCGGGGTCACCAACTCCGCCGGCAATCTGATGCTGCACCTGAACGGCAACCTGCGCGCGTTCATCGGTTTGCAGCTCGGCGGCGTAGCCTACGCGCGCGATCGCCCGCGCGAGTTCAGCGTGACCAACGTGCCAAAGGCGGAGATCGCCGCGGATCTGGCCGGGCTCGTCCCGCTGATTCCGCAGGTGCTGGCGGCGGTGACGCCCGAGCGCTGGGACGAGCTCTTCCCCGAGAACGTGCTCGGCACGCCGATGACGAACCAGCATTTCGTCATCCATCTGTACGGGCACCTCAACTACCACCTCGGGCAGATCGACTACCTGCGGCGGGTGTTGAGTGGTGAGGGCGCGCTGACGAAGCCGGCGTAGCACGCGGAGGCACGAGCGTCAGTCTGGCAGGTGCTTCAGGCGGTCCAGGCCCGCCTCGCATTCGGTGACACCCGGCTCGATGCCGAGGCCGGTGTAAAGGGTGTGCGCCTCGGTCCAACAACGCCGCGACTCGGCCACGGCGCCCTGCCGCTCGAGGCAGATGGCCAGCGGCCGCACCGCATTGGCCAGTTCGAGCGGCGGTGCGTTGGGACCGATGCGATAGAGGTCGATGGCGTCGCGCAGGTGCTGCTGCGCGCGTTCGAACTGCCGCAGCTCCAGGTGCACCTCGCCCAGATGGCGCAGCGCTCGTGCCAGCACGATCGGGTTGCGCAACTGCTGCGCATGCACCACTGCCTCTTCGTAGAGCGGCAGCGCGCTGGCGAAGTCTTCCGCGTCGCGGTGCAGTTGCGCCATACCGGCGAGCGTCGTGACGAGATCGCGGCGCCGGCCCATCGAGCGGCAGATCGCCTCCGCCGCGATCAGATGGCGCCAGCCATCGTCGGTACGGCCGGCACGCCGAGCGGCCACCGCCTCGCGCAGGTGCTCTTCCAGTTCGGGGTGGCTCACGGTGTTGGCCTCCGCCTGCTACGCTAACTCGCGCTTGACGGCCCTGAGGGTCGCGCGCACCTTGTTCAGCTCGCGCACTAAGCCCACCTTCATGAACCGGCGCATGTCCGGCGTCGCCGCGGCCAGGTTCGCCGCCGACTCCAGCTTCGGCACGGGACCGAGCTTGAGCGCCGGGTCGTGGTCGAAGCGCTCGCCTTTCGCGTAGTTGAGCGGTACGAGCAGGCGCGCGATCCGTCGCAGCGACGCGTTCAGCGCGCGTCGCTCGTCCCCGCTCGCTCCCTCGGCGATACGGGCATCGGCCTTCGCCTGCCACGTAGTGATCGCCCGCGACAACGCGCCCATGTCGGCGAGGAGCGGCACGAAGTCCACTGCTCCAGCGGCGGCCGCGTGATACGACGCCACGGCCGCGTGCATCTCGTCCACCGCCGCAGCATAGTCGAAGGGATGCAGCGGCGCGTTCAGGATCCGCACGATGGTCGTGAGATACACGTGCAGGTCGCGACGCAGGATCTCCAGGTCCGCCACCGGCATCAGGTCATCCGGTGTGTGCCACGCGATGTTGCCGCCGCAGCCGCCCACCGCGTAGTAGCCGCGGCGCTTGCGCTCCTCGATCGGGATGTTCGAGAGCAACATGTACAGGCCGGTGGGGCCAATCTGGTTGAAGGAATAGTCGCCCGCGCGAAGAGGGCGCACGCGTTCGGAGGCCACGCCGACCGCGTCCTGGATCGACGACCGGCAGAGCGCATCCGCTTCGGCCATCCACATCACTTCTTCGTAAGCGGTTGCGCCCTCGCAGCCCGGCGAGTCGATGTCGAGCTGCGCGATGCAGTGCCCGTCGATCTCGTCGGCGAAGGTATCGGCGTACCACGTGGACCCGGCGTAGCGGCCGGTGGAGTGTCCGGGCCACCACGCGATCCGCACCGTGCGCTTGAGCTGGCCGCGCAGATCCCACAGCACGCGCGCCAGCTCGAGCAACGCGGCATCGCCGGTGGCGTTGTCGCCGATGCCCTCGTACCACGAGTCGTAGTGGCCGTGCACGAGCAGGAACTCATCGGGGTCTTCCTGACCCCGAATCTCCACCACCGGCAGCGGGCACGTCATCCAGCCCTCGCGCAGCCAGGTCTTCACGCTGGCTCGCACCGGGCCAGTCTGAGCATCGGCAATGAGCGCCAGGCCGTCGGGATTGTTGATGCACACCACCGGCACGGCCGGCTTGCGGCCGATGGACTCGGCCGTGGGCGCACCCCAGATCGAGGTGCAGATGCCTTCGTGCACGTTCATTCCGGGATGGATGTAGATCTGGCCGATGGCGCCCCGCCGCTCGAACGCCCCCACCGAG
>JANNEJ010000282.1:0-4351 GCA_031378585.1 Acidobacteriota bacterium
CCGACATCGCGTTCGCGCTCGGCGTGCTGGCGCTGGCGGCGCCGCGGGCGCCCGTCGGCCTGAAGGTGTTCCTGGCGGCGCTGGCGATTGTGGACGACATGTGCGCGGTGGTGGTCATCGCCCTGTTCTACACCGCACAGGTCGAGTGGACGGCGTTGGCTCTCGCGGGCGGGATCGTGATGGCGCTGGTGGGCCTGAATCTGGCGCGCGTCCAGCGGGTGATGCCGTATCTGCTGCTCGGAGCGGTGCTGTGGTTCTTCGTGCACGAATCCGGCGTGCATGCCACCATTGCCGGCGTGGTGTTGGCCTTCACCATCCCGACGCGCACACGCATCAACGCCGCGCAGTTTTCGGCCGACGCCCGCGCCCATCTCGACGACTTCGACCGCAAGGAGACCGGCGACTTGCTCGTGCTGACGAGCAAGGGACAGCAAGAGGCGCTGCACGCGCTCGAATCCGCCAGTCAGGGCGTGATCGCGCCACTGTTGCGGCTCGAACACGCGCTGCACCGTGCCAGCGCATTTGTCGTGATGCCGGTCTTCGCCTTCGCCAATGCCGGCGTCGCGCTGTCGTTCGGCACCCTCGATATGGCCACGACGACGGCGGTGGGCCTGGGTCTGCTCATCGGCAAGCCGCTCGGCATCACGGCGGCCTCCTGGATCGCGTGCCGCACGGGCGTGGCGTCGCTACCGGCCGGCGTCACCTGGATGATGCTGCACGGGTGCGCCTGGATTGCCGGCATCGGTTTCACGATGTCGCTCTTCATTGCGGGCCTGGCGTTTGGGGAATCGCCAGCCTTCGACGCCGCGCAGATCGGCATCCTGGCCGGCTCGGCGGTGGCCGGCATCGTCGGTCCGCTCGTGCTGCGACGAGCGCAAGCCCAGCGGGTGTAACCGCCAACAGTTCGTACCCAACCGCCACTTGGGAGGACACATGACGCCAGCACCGGGACTCTCTCGCATCCACCAGATCGCCCAACGCATACACGATCTCGATCGCGCCGTGACGTTCTATCGCGACGTGCTCGCGCTGCCGCTGCTCTTCACAGCGCCCCCGAACCTGGCGTTCTTTGACTGCGACGGTGTGCGGCTGATGCTGTCGCCGCCCTCGCCCGGCTTCGACCATCCCGGGTCGGTGCTCTACTTTGCCGTCGACGACATCCACGCGATGCACCACGTGCTGGCGACGCGCGGGGTGGTCTTCGTGACGCCGCCGCACAAAATCGCCACGCTGGCCGACCGCGAAGTGTGGCTGGCGGACTTCACCGATACCGAAGGCAACACCCTGGCGCTGATGTCGGAGCCACGGCTGGACTGCGCCGTAGCACCAGCCGCCGCCCCGGGGCGTTAGCTAGAGGCCCGGCCGCAGCGTGGCGCGGATCTCGTCCTGCAGCGTCTTGGTGTCCTTGCGCCACGGGGTGGTGCCCGCGGCTTCCTGCACGGCCGCCACGATGGTGTCGCCGGACTGCACCGAGATGAGACGCAGCGCCACGTCGACACTTCTGGTCTCACCGGCCGCAAGCGGTTTCGACTGTTTGGCCTGTTGGGAGCCGCGCACCGTTCCGTCGGCCCCGAGTACCCATACGCCAATCGTGTAGCGGCCGACCGGCTCGTCCTCGGTATTGGTCACCCGCAAGGTGAGCGTCACGCCCCGTTCGTCACGGCCCGTACTGGCCACGGCCACAGTCAGGGGACACCCTTCCTGCTCGAGGGTACGGGCCGCGAACTCGGCACCGCCAGGGTCTTTCCCGCGAAAGCCACCGGCCTGCGCGGAGGCAGCCTACGCGCACGCCAGCACCACCACGGCTGCGCCGACGACGCGCGTCAGCGTGGTGGCACATCCTGCGCGGGTCATGCCGTCACCGCGCGATCGGTGATGTCGAGTGCCTGATCGATTAGCGCGAACGCCTCGCGCATCTCGGCCTCGGTGATGCACAGGGGCGGATTCGTGAAGAACGTGTGCCACCGCACGAAGGTATAGAGGCCCGCCTGGCGGAACGCCTTGCCGAGCGCCGCCATCTCGGGCGAACTGCCGCCCATGGGCGCCATCGGCTCCATCGTGGCGCGGTTGCGCGTGAGCTCGATGATGCCGAAGAGGCCGATGTTGCGCACGGCGCCCACTGACGGATGCCTGGCGGCCAGTTCCTGATGCAGCTGCGCCATCACGAGGCCCATCTTGCGGGCGTTCTCGATCATGCCTTCCTCTTCGTAGACGGCAATCGTGGCGAGCGCCGTCGCGCAGCCCAGGGGATGGCTGTTGTAGGTGAGGCCGCCGTTGAAGGGCTTGTCCTTGAAGTGATCCGCGATGCTGCGGCGCATGCCCACCGCGCCAAGCGGCACGTAGGCGCTCGTAAGGCCCTTCGCCATGGTCATCAGGTCGGGCACGACGTTCCAGTGATCCACGCCGAACCACTTGCCGGTGCGGCCGAAGCCGGCCATGACCTCGTCGCAGACCATCAGGATGCCGTACTTGTCGCACAGCGCACGCACGCCCTCGAGATAGCCGGGCGGCGGCACCAGGATGCCGTTGGTGCCGCTAATCGTCTCGAGGATGAAAGCCGCGATGTGCTTCGGGCCTTCGAGCTCGATGACTTCTTCCAGATACCGTAGCGACTGCTCCGCCGTGTCCCATCCACGCTGCAGGCCGTGATACGGATCCAGCACGTGGACCACGCCAGGAATGCCGGGTTCGGCCGCCCAGCGCCGCGGATCGCCCGTGAGCGACAGACTGCCGGCAGTGGCGCCGTGGTACGAGCGGTACCTCGCCAGCACCTTGTGGCGCCCGGTGACTGCGCGCGCGATCCGAATCGCGTTCTCCGTGCACTCCGAGCCGCCGTTGGTGAAGAAGAACACGTCCATATCGCCGGGCGTGATCTCGGCCAGCTTCACGCACAGCCGCGCCCGCGCCTCGCTCGCCATGAAGGGATTCGTGTAGGCGAGCATGGCCGCCTGATCCTGAATCGCCTTGACGATCTTCGGATGACCATGGCCGGCATTGACGCACATCAACTGGCTGTTGAAGTCGATGTAGCGCTTGTCTTCCGGCGTCCAGAAGTAGATGCCCTTGGCGCGGGCCACCGGAATCGGATCCACGGCGCCCTGCGCCGACCACTCATACAGCGAGTGCTTCCGGCAAAGCGCCACCATCTCTTCACCGGTCATACCCGGCGCGACCACTGCCTGACTCATCGACGACTCCGTGCGCGACGCGGCGCGAGGTGAACGGCAAGGACCCGGCGCGACACCGCGGGCCGGACGAGCCGCAACATTCCGACAGCATAGCCGACTGACCGGGGCTGCGGCGAGGTGCAACGCGCGAGCCCTCCACGGGTCGGCTATAGTGCCTGCCGTGGGCATGAAGACCATGCGACAAGTCGTGCTCGCCGCGGCGGTGGCGTGGCTGCTGGCCGGCACCGTCGCGCCGGCGGAAGCGCAGCGGGTGCGGCAGGTGATCGACGGCGATACCATCACGGTGTCGGGCGTGGGCGTTGTGCGGCTGATCGGCGTGGACGCCCCAGAGAAGACGGGCAGCTACCGGCAGTCCGAGCCCTTCGGTGATGCCGCGACCAGGTGCCTGAAGGCGCTCGTAGATGGTCAGATCGTGCGGCTCGAGTACGACGGCCCGCGCAAGGACCAATTCAACCGAACGCTGGCTTATGTCGTGCTGCCCGACGGGCGGACCGCCAATGAAGAGATCATCAGGGCGGGCTTCGCCGAGACCTACCGGCGCTTCGACTTCGTCAAGAAGCCGCAGTTCCAGGCCGCCGAACGCGACGCGAAAGCGGCCAAGCGCGGGATGTGGGCGAAGCGGCGCGCGTCCCCGTAGCGACGCGCGTTGCCCACACAGAACCGTTGCCCTGCAAGAAGGCCCGATGCTATAGTCTTGTTTTGCCAGTCGCGTCTCGGCCTCGGCCCTGCGCGACCAGCGAGCGTTGCCGGCCTTCGGGTCGCAGCATCCCTCTGGGCCCGTAGCTCAACTGGCAGAGCAGCAGACTCTTAATCTGTTGGTTCTCGGTTCGATTCCGAGCGGGCTCACCACTCTTTCATCTGCACTCGTAGATGGCGCCAAGTAGTTGAAAAGTGGTGCGGTTACGGCGGTTCGATTGAATCGACTTCCGTCGTACGCGATCCCCTCCGGAAAGAACAGCGCCTGCAGCCGCTGCTTGTAGTCGAGCGACGCCTGCACCCACAGGTCCGACGCGCGCGGCAGTATGCGTTCTGCGAACGCCAGGATGCCCTGTACGTCGGGTTCGTCGGTGGCATCGGCGTGGTGGTCGATCTGGGCGAGCGTCATCTCCTCGCGCAGCCTGTCGCGTTGGCGCTCGTAGCTCGTGCTGTCGATCGACCGCGCG
>JANNEJ010000403.1:0-7374 GCA_031378585.1 Acidobacteriota bacterium
TCGAGAATGGCCCGCAGGCGCGCCGTGTAGCCGCCCTTCTCCCACAGCCGCCCGTTGAAAAAAGAACCGAGACCGGGAACTTGCGGGTAGCGTTCGAACTGGTAGAACGACGAGAAGATCGGATGCGAGGGGGGCAAGTCGACGACCTCGCGATCCGGAAAGATCCTGGCGAGCTGCCGGGCCGTCAGTTCCCATTCGAACGACCCGTGGAAGTCGTCGAGCGTCAGCGTGCCGCCGCGCAGCAGGAATTCCCGCAGCGTGGCGGCCTCGGCGTCGCTCAGTACCGCGTTACTGGGCTCGACCAGATACAGCCACGGATACTGGAACAGCCTCGGGTCGTCGAGCGCCATCACGAGCGGCTCGCCGACTTCGATGGCGGTCGCGGTCTGCACTCTTCGCGACAAATTCTGTTCGGCGGCCGGCGCGTCGATGGCCCAGGGGTCGTCCCAGAAGCCAAAGCGCGTGCGCATGGCGAGATCGCCGGTCGTGGGCGTGTACTTCACGCGCACGAAGGTCCACTGCAGACCAGCCAGGCGGTCTTCCTTGAACACGCCCGACTGCGCGGCGGCCTCGTGCACGAGCGACGACACGGCCGGCGCAACGCCCATCAGCAGTCCCACCACGGCGGCCGCCATCGGGCCTCGGCGTGCCAGCGCGCGCCAGAGGCGGGTCGGAGCTCCGGTCACGGCGGCGGCTCCACGAGCCGCAAGAGCAGGTCCTGCGCGCGGGCGTAGGTCGGCGCGACTTCAAGCGCCAGCAGCGCCTGGCGCTTGGCGTCGTCTCTGGCGCCGGACTTCTCGAGCGCTTCACCCAGATCGGCATGCGCGCCGGCCCGATCGGTGGCACCGGCAGCAACGGCCACCCGGAACGAGCGCACCGCCTCGGGCAGGCTGCCGGCCGCCAGCGCGAACCGGCCGAGCTCAGCGTGCGCGCCAGCGTCGAACGGGTCCACGGCCACGACCTTGACGAGCGCTGCGCGCCGCCGTGGCCCGTCGGCTACGGGGTCGAGAAGCGCCACCAGCTGCCGCGCCGACGCCACGTCGGTGTGGTCGAACCCGGTCAGGGTTTCGAGCGCGCGGGCCGCACCAGCCTTGTCGCCCTTGGCCTGGACGAGAGCAGCGATGCGGGCCTGCGGACTACCCTCGCCGGTGGCCATCGGCACCAGGACCGCCGCCTTCTGGTAGGCGGCGAGGGCCCCGTCCGCGTCGCGCTCTTCGAGCGCACGCGCCAGCGCCATCTGCACGGGGAAACTCCCAGGATTGGCCTCGGCCAGCGCGCGCAGGCGCTCGAGCGGCAGGTCGGGAACGAGACCCTCGGGCACCGCCAGCGCACGGCGCAACGTGCCGAAGCGCGCGTCGAGGAACCCATCGAAGGTCTTCTGCAGGTCGTCGATCGGCACTTTGAGCACGCGCGTCACGGCGGCTTCGGTGTCGAGGTCGTCGGCAAACACCCGCACGAGCTCCCGCAGCGACGCTTCGGAGAAGCGCTGCACGATGTGTTCGACCAGGAGCGACGCCTGGTAATACGCCAGTGAGATCGTCTCGGGATTGCTGAAGCCGGCGTTCAGGTCGCGCAGCTTCATCAGCTGCCCGCGGTTGATGGCGCCGGCAAAGGTCACTTCCATCTCGCGGCCCCACTCGGCGCGGCCACGCGTCTCTTCCCAGACCGAGATGCCTTCGGTGAGCCACCGCGGCACCCGCTGATTCGACAGCTGCAACGTAATGACGTGGGCCAGCTCGTGCCACAACGTGGCGCCCCAGTTGAATTCGCCCGGCGGGCGGGCCTTCGGTGAGTCGAGCGTGACCACCTTGCCAAAGCATGCGCCAAGTGCGCCGATCATGCCGGGCAGGCCCACGTTGCGCACGGCGAAGTCGTCGTGGCGCGGGAACATCTCGATGAGAATCGGCCCGGTCGGCGTGAAGTTCCAGCGCTTCGACAGGGCGGCCAGCGCCTCGCGCGCCAGCGCCGGCACGTACTCGCGCATCACGCCGGCTTCGTCTGGGTGCAGACGAATCACCAGGTCGCCGTCCTTAATCGTCTCGAAGCCGTCGAGGGTATCGAGCAGACCCAGCAGGTTGTAGGTCACGACGTCGTACGGGTCGACGCGGAACGCCGTTTCAAGCGCCCGCCTGGCGCCGCGCTCGTCGCCCGTACGCATCAGGTGCGCGCCCAGGTCGGCGTAGGCCCGCGTGTTCTCGCGATCGATGGTGATGGCACGGCGCACCAGCTCGGCCGCTTCCTCGAAGCGGTAGTTGCGGGCCGACTGCGCCCCCACCACGCGGAACACCTCCCCGTAGGTGGGGTTCAGCTGCAGGACCGCGTCGGTCGCCGCGGTGTAGTCGGCCGTGCGCTTGTCGAGCCAGGCCACGGCGGCGGTCAGCGCCAATGCCTCGAAGTGGTTCGGATTCACCGCCAGCGCGAGCCCCAACTCGACCGTGGCCTCGGGACGCTTGGTGTCGTCGAGCGCCAGTTCGGCCAGCAGCACGCGCGCACCGGTCGACTGCGGGTTGATCGTGAGCACTTGCTGGGCGAGCTTGCGGGCCATCGGCGGGTTGTCGTCGGCGACCGTGCGCGCCATCCCCATCAGCGCCGCCGGATCCTCGGCGTTGGTCCGCAGCGCGGCCTGGAACGACTTGGCGGCATCCGTGCGGTTGTGCTTCTCCAGGAAGAGTTCACCCCAGGCGACGTTGGCGGTCAGATCGGTGGGGGCCTGGGCAATGGCTTCGCGAAAGTAGTCGTTGGCCTGCTGGAACCGGCCGAGCGCGCGAGCGGCACGCCCGGCGCGCACGTAGTCGGGCGCGGCCGCCGCGACGATGTCGCGCGACAGAATCAGCGACAGCGTTCGAAGCGCTTCGCGCCGGCCGAGCATGCGCTGCAGGATGCCCAGTTCGACAGCGGCGTCACCAATCGGGTTTTCGAACACGGCCGGCTGCAGCACCTTGTCGGCCTCGGCGTAGCGGCCGACCGCCACATACGCCCGCGCACGCAGCACGGCGGCGGTCGCGTCGGTCGAGAGACTGCCGACCAGCGCATGAACTTCGTCGTAGCGGCCACGATCGAGCGCGCGCGCCGCGGCCACGCGCGGGTCTCCGGACGCCGACGGCGTCTGCGCCATCGCCGTCGAGGACCACATCAGCAGGCACGCCGCCAACATCATCGGCACACGCCGACCGGGGGAGCATCGGAAGATAAGCCTCATGAGCGACCTATGGGCCAGTATACGGCTTCGTCACACACGGCAGTACAGACGGTTGCCGGCGGATTCTGGTCGTGCCGCGCCCACGGCGTCGCGTCAGAACAACGGACGCCACGTGAAGAACAGCACGGCCACGAAGGCCTGCAGCCCGGCAAACACCGCGACTGTGACGGTGCGGTGCCGTGGCGGCACCAGGTCGGCCAGCCACAGGAACACCGGGAAGAGCACGCTGGTGGCGCGCCCCACCGACAGCCAGCCTCCACTTGCAAGCGCCGGCACCAGGTTGATGACGAGCAACACCGCTGGAGGCAGACCGAACCGGCGCCACACCGGCACGACGGCAGCCAGGACGAGACCAGCCGCCAGCAGGTTCAGGAAGTCCGGGACGTTGCTGGTCGCGTACTGGTAGGCCCCCTGCTCGGCGACCGAGCGCCACTCGCCGGCGAGAAACGCGACGGCGCCGATGTTCTCGCGTCCCCACGCCACCTGGAGTCGGAGCCACATGAGCGGGTCGCCCGTGAGGTCGTAGATATAGGCCGAATACAGCAGCATGCCAAGCCCAGGCGCGGCGGCCACGCCCATGCGGTCGGCAACACTGGCCCAACCTCCGGGCGGGCGACGCCACCGGCCATGCTGCCAGATCGGCCCCAGGGCGACCAGCGCCAGCGGGATGGAGAGCAGGCAGCCATTGGGGCGTGTCAGACCCACGAGCAGCCCCCAGGCAAACGCCGGCCACCGTTGGTCCCGGCGCGCGTGATACCACGCACCCAGCATGGCCAGCAGGAACAGTGCCTCGGTATAGGCGGCGCTGATGAACACCGCGAAGGGATACGCCGAGAGCAGCATGACTGCCACGCCCGCGCGCTCGTCGTCCATCATCTCGCGCGCGAGCCGGTACAGGTACCGCGCCGCCCAGGCGAAGGCGAGCATCGAGACCAACGTGCCGGCCCACAGGACCTGGCGCGCCATGAACAGCGAGGCCCAGTCCATGAGCGTCGGAAACGCAGGGAAGAACACGAGGTTCTGCTGGCGGTCGAATCGGTTCGGGAGGTACTGGTAGCCCTGAGTGGCGATCTGGAGATACCACCCGGCATCGAAGCGGGCCGGCAGGTTGCCCAATTCGCCTGCCGCCACGCGGAACGGAGCACGCCCCTGGGGATAGCCGAAGGTGAGCACCGCCATGAGGCCAATTACCAACACCCCGGCGCGCGTGGTCAGGACGATCGGCCACGTGGCCTGCGTCACCGGGTTGAGACGCCACGACCGCAGCGCCACGATCGCGCACGTGACAATCGACGGCGACGGGCGCCACCAGTGCCGCAGCGCGACGATGACGAGCGCCAGCACCGCGGGGCGCGCCCACGAGGTGACCGAGATTCTGAGACCGGCGACCTCCGTACGGAAACCCCCAGTGAAGACGGCCGAGACCGACAACAGCGCGAGCAGGCCGGCCACGATGTCGAGCCAGGCCACCACGCGCGACGTGCGGCTCACAGGCGGAAGGGGCGGTCGCGGCGCGCTCTGGACCATGCGCAATCCTATCGCCGCCCGAGCGCCTGGTCTTCGACCGCGATGCGTCTCAGCATCAGCCAGCCGAAACCCACGAAGGCGACGACGCCCGATACCAGCGCGCCGACGAGAAGAGCCATGCCCGCGATCTCACCGCACACGGCCAGATAGTTCGGATGGGCCATCAGGCGATAGGGGCCACCTGCAACGGGCGGCTCGCCCGGCGGCACCAGCACACGAAACGACCAGCGCGGACCAAGCGACGAGATAGCCCAGGCCTTGAGCGCCTTGGCCACGCCGAACACGACCAGGCCAGCCAGCATCACGGGCGCCGTCGATGGCCCGCGCGCCGCGCCCTCGAGCGCCATCGCGAGGAACCCGAGCGGATACGCCCACTGCATGAGCCGGTACACGTCGCCGGGCGGCTCGACCGCGCCGCGCGCGCGCAACACCGAGGCGTTGTGGGCGGAGAGCACGGCCTCGCCCGCCATCACGGCCAGGACGGCAGCCAGGGTGCCAAACGCGATGATGGCGGCAATGCTCATGCGTCAGGCCTCACGCGGCCGCGTGGATGTCGGCCGCGTAGCGCACGAGGCCCTCAAACGGCGCCGGCCAGACGCGCGCCGCCAGCGTGGCCGCGCGCAGCGCCGGGTCGAGACCGACGACGGCGCGCAGACCGCGGTTGAACCGCCACTTGGTGGCAAACGCCGCACGCCGGCGGGCCGCCAGGGCCGGCACGGCCGCGTCGCCGCTCAGCCGTCCTGCCAGCACCTCGGCCGCCACCGCCGCGACCAGTTCGCCGCCGTGTAGCGCCAGACGCATGCCGTCACCGGTCATCGGATCGATGAAACCCGCGGCGTCGCCTGCCAGCAACACGCCAGCCGCGCCGGGTACGCGCACATCCACCGCCATCGGGCCTAGGACGATGGGCGTGGACACCGGTCTCGCCCGCGCAAACCGCGGAGCCAGCGTCGGATCGGCCGCGGCCGCCGCCAGAATCGAGGCCCACGGCGCCAGTACGTCGCGGCGAGCCCGCGCGTAGGGCACGACCAGGCAGACGTTGGTCAACCCGTCCACGACCGGCGCGATGCCCAGATAACTGCCGGCGCGCACGTGCATCTCGCCAAGTCCGGCATCGACGCCCTCGACGCCCTCGGCATACGCGCCGATGGCCCATCGGCGGGGCTGCGCCGGTGCGTGCGCCAGTCCGAACTGCCGCGCCACCACCGACCCGCGGCCGTCGGCGCCAATCACGATTCGCGCGGGAACACTCCGGTCGCCTGGAGAGGAGGCCACCACGACGCCGGAGGCGCGGCCGTCGCGCATGGCCACCGCCCTCACGGTCACGCCGTCGTCAAACGCCACACCGGCCCGGCACGCCTCGTTCACAAGCCACGCATCGAGGCGGGCGCGGGTGATCGACAGGCCAGTGACGCCGTCTGGATAGCGTCCGCACACGCTCGCGCCACCTGGACCCGACAACCGCATGCCGTGCACCGGCTGGCCGAGCGCGCGCAGCGCGCCGAGATCCACGTGGCGGCCGAGGGCATCGAGCGCCCCCGGGTTGAGCGAGTCGCCGCAGAGCTTGGGACGCGGGAACGTGGCGCGGTCCACCAGCCGCACGCGCGCCCCCTGCCGCGCGAGCACGAGCGCGGCAAGCGCGCCGGCCGGACCGGCGCCCACAATCACGACGTCGTCGGGCGGCACGCTCATCCGGCGTGTCCCAGCACCAGCGCGCTGTTCTTCGATCCAAATCCCAGGCAGTTGCACAGCGCGGCCTCGACGCGCGCGGCGCGCCCTGCGTTGGGCAGGAAGTCCAGATCGCAGGCGGGATCGGGGTCAGTGAGGTTGATGGTTGGTGGCAGGAAGCCGCGGTCCAGCGCCAGCGCCGTGGCCACGACCCCGGCGGCGCCGCTGGCGCCCTGGGGATGTCCGATCATCGATTTGGTCGAGGAGCCGGCCAGGCGATCGGCCAGGGCTCCGAAGGCGCGGCGCGTGCAGCG
Organism: Acidobacteriota bacterium; assembly: GCA_031378585.1. Lineage (GTDB taxonomy): Bacteria > Acidobacteriota > Vicinamibacteria > Vicinamibacterales > UBA2999 > CADEFD01. The sequence continues at coordinate 6,709 of JANNEJ010000403.1, forward strand.
TGCCTCCACGGCGTCGTTCATCTGCGTAGAGGTGCCGTGGTAGTTGACATAGCCGATCTCCTCGAGCGCGCGGCCCGACCTCCCCACCGCCGTCTGCATGCAGCGCACGATCTCGTCGCCGTCTGGCGCCATCTGCACCCGGTGGTAGGCGTCGCACGTGGAGGCATAGCCCTCAACCGCGGCGTAGATGTGTGCGCCGCGTGCCTTGGCCCGGTCCTCGCGCTCGAGCACGACCATCCAGGCCCCTTCGCCGAGCACGAAGCCGTCGCGGCCCTTGTCGAAGGGGCGCGAGGCTTGCTCGGGGCGATCGTTGTAGTGCGTGGACACGGCCCGCATCCGGCTGAAACCGAAGATCATCCCCGGCAGCACGCAGCCGTCGGTGCCGCCTGACAGCAGCACGTCGGCATCGCCGGCGCGCAGCAGCGCGAGCGCGTAGCCGATGGCGTCAGTGGATGACGTGCAGCCGGTCGAGAGCACATGGCTGATGCCGCGCAGCCCGAGCGAGATCGAGATCTCGCTCGACACCATGCCGCAGATGCCAATGGCAATGGCATACGGCGTGACCCCACGGCCGCCGTTCATGAAGAAGTCGCGATACTGACGCTCGCCCACATCGATGCCGCCGCCGCCGCTGCCGATGATCACGCCGGCGCCCGGTTCGCCCAC
>JANNEJ010000419.1:0-2048 GCA_031378585.1 Acidobacteriota bacterium
GCCGCGACCACCGACACCCGCTTCGCCGTGTCCAGCTTGTTCATGAATGAGAGTATACCTGCACGAGCAAGTAAATGTCTAGTTTAATTATCGGAGCGTGATGAATGAGTGCAGAACTAGGAAACGGCGCAGAAGCCGAACGGTTCTTGTTCCCGCGACTTGAGCGGGCCGAAGCCCTGACGCTCAGTCACGGCGACGTGCTCGACGTGAAGGCGAGTATCGCGCTGGTAGTGGTGGCATTCCTTGCCGAGCAGAACATCACAATGGCGGCAAGCTCGGAGCCTGAGCGGTGGCTGGGTAGGATTGCGATGCTGATGCTAGCGACGGCGGCCGTTCTAGCCGTCGCAGAACTCTGGCCGCGTGACTACCGAATCGATCAACCGGAGGGATGGATCGGTTGGTATGCCGAGATCCGCGACTTTCACAAGGAAGCGCCAGACCCAGCCGCCGCTGTCAGTGAAGCCGCGGCGGCGTACTACTCTCGCCAGTTACTGGAAAGAATCGAAGAGAACCGCGCTGTGAATGAGCGGAAACAAACGCTGCTTCTACTGACATTCGCGTCCACAGGAGTCGCGATGGCATGCTCAATCTTCGTCGGCCTCATGAGGGCGTGGAGTTAGGTGGCGCCCTTCTTGATGCGTCCCGATCCTGGCGGCGGCGGCTCGCCGGTCGGTCGATCCGTTGGGCCACTTGAAGGTGTCCGAACGCCCTCATTGATTCGGATCTCAATCCGTGGGGGACTGGCGGGCGGGCGCGAAGGCGTTTTGGCCATGGCGGCCGATTCTAACGCTTGGCCCAGCGCGCCGCCACGGCCTTCTTGGCGATGGACTTCCGCTTGGCAGGGGACAGGGCAGCAGCGCGAGCAAGGCCGCCCTTGGACGCGCCCAGCTTGCTTAGGGCCACGGCCGCAGGATTCCTCATGTCTGGCAGGGGTTCGATACGGGGAAGCTGGCCCGTGGCCTCAGCCACAACTTGCCACGCCAACTGGTTCGTATCGCGGGGACGCTTGCTTACTCGGGAAGGCATGGCCCAGTGTCGCACGGGACGGAGGGCTGGCGACGTGATCAAGAAATCGAAACTAGACCACTACCGAGGGCTGCGGCCTCCTGCAGGTGTTCCGGGTTACCGGGGACGGGGCGCTACGAGGGGTTCGAGGGTGCCTAAAAGGACCAGGGGCGGAAGGCGATCATGCCCCAATACCCCAGGTAGGCTGACAGCGCGCACGCCGACAATGACACGGTGAGTGCGTAGACTCGGAGCCACGGGCCTGCGCCGCGTCGCCAGGCATCGATCGCGAAGAGCAGCGACAGGACGGTGGCAGCCGGTTGCAGCACCGTGCCGAGAAACATCGACGCGGTCCAGACGTTCTTCGTGCCGAGGCTGACGTCGGACACGTTCATGATGCCGAGCACGGGTAGCAGCAGGGCGAGGCTGCCGAGGATCAGCATGCTCTTGGTCCACCACCGGCCGTCCGGGCGCGCGCGTTTCGCGTGAGCCAGCCACGGCAGCAGCATCGCGAGCGGCGTCAACGCCAGGGCGAACGAGAGCAGCACCACCCAGCGGATGATTTCGACCGCCCATCGGGCGCGGCGTTCGGCGTAGCGACAGCCGCCGGTCAGCACCATCGCGCCAGCATCGTCTTCGGCGAAGACCCGCGTCGCCTCGTCATCGGCGTCAATCCTGAACAGGCTGTCGGCCACCGGTATCAGGTCGTACGGCTCGCCGAACACTGGATCCACGCGCAGCCGATCCGGTGCCGCCGTGACCATGCTGCCGGTGAGCAGCCACTCGATGAAGGCCATGGCCTGGTTCCTCGGGCTGGCGTCGTGGTAGTAACCCTCGTACTGCAGCAGCGTGTCCGCAGGCAGTGTGGCTCGCGGCTTGGCCGGCGGTTCGGCGTCGGCCTTCAAGTAGCGCACCGCCAGCTGCGAGATACGCCGCATCGCCTCCGCGGAGTGGGTGGCGTTGAGGAGTACGACGTAGCCCACATCGCGCGCGGTGGAATAGGCATAGAGGGACGAGAAGCCGTCGATGCCGCCGCCGTGGCC
>JANNEJ010000517.1:0-3434 GCA_031378585.1 Acidobacteriota bacterium
CCTGCAGGCCGCCGAGCTCGACCTTCTTGGGCGCCGTGAACGCGTAGCTCCGGGGCTGCGGGCCGAACACGGTGCCGCCCCCGCGCCACAGCGGGTTGCGGATTTCGCCGACCCGGGCGCGGCCGGTGCCCTTCTGGCGCCAGGGCTTCTTGCCGCTGCCGCTCACCATCGCGCGCGTCTTGGTGGCGTGCGTGCCGCGACGATCGGCGGCATTGGCGCGCACGACGGACGCGTGGATCAGGTCGGTCTTCACGCGTCCGCCGAACACGGCGTCGCTGAGCTCGACCGAGCCCACTTTCTTGTTCTCCGAATTGACCACGTCTACGGTCATGTCGTCCTACTTCTTGCCCTTCTTGGGCTTCTCTTGCAGCTGCGGCCGTGGCTCGGGCTTGGCCGCAATGGCCTTCCGGATGAGCACGTAGCCACCGTTGGCGCCGGGCACGGCGCCCCGCACGACCATCAGGTTGTTGTCGGCGTCGATCCGCAGCACCTTGAGGTTCCGCACGGTGACGCGGTCGGTCCCCATGTGTCCACCCATGCGCATGCCTTTGACGACCCGCGACGGATACGACGATGCGCCAATCGAGCCGGGCGCGCGGTGGAACATCGAGCCGTGCGTCGCCGCGCCGCCGGCGAAATGGTGACGCTTCACCACGCCCTGGAAGCCGTGCCCCTTGCTCGTGCCGATGACATCGACGCGCTCGCCCTGGTTGAACAGCGCCCCGACGACAACCGAGTCGCCCGGCTTTGGCTGCTGGCCACCATCGGCACGCTTCACTTCCCGGCGCACGCGCGTGGCTGGCACGTTGGCGGCCTTGTGGTGGCCGGCAATCGCCTTATTGGGGCGGTACTTCGGCGACACGAGACCAAGCTGGACGGCCTCGTAGCCGTCACGCTCGGGCCGCTTGGCCTGCACCACGACACAGGGACCCGCCTGAAGAACGGTGGCCGGTTCGACCGTGCCGTCTTCCAGGAAGAGCTGCGTCATTCCGATTTTCTTGCCGATGATTCCATTCACCATCGTTCACTTCCCTAGCAACTAGCCGCTAGAACCTAGCCGCTGCCTACTTACCGTGTTCTTTGCCGAAGGCCTTGATTTCGACGTCCACCCCGGCGGGCAGATCGAGCTTCATCAGGGCATCGACGGTTTGCGGCGTCGGCTCGAAGATGTCGATGAGACGCTTGTGCGTCCGCACTTCGAACTGTTCCCGCGACTTCTTGTCGACGTGCGGCGAGCGAAGCACGGTCCACTTGTTCTTTTCGGTCGGCAGCGGAATCGGTCCGGCCAGTCGAGCGCCCGTGCGCTTGGCGGTGTCCACGATCTCGCCGGTGCTCTGGTCGAGCAAGCGTGCGTCGTAGGCCTTCAAGCGAATTCGAATCTTGTCGCCAACCATTGCTAATCCTTGTCGGGGCTCGGGGCTCGGGTCCCGGGGCTAACTGCTGTTCCCTCGTCGGTCGCGGACTACTTGGTGCCCTGGACCCGTGCGATCACTTCTTCGCTTACGTTGCGCGGCGCCTGCTCGTAGCGATCGAAATACATCGAGTAGGTGGCGCGCCCCTGCGTGCGCGACCGCAGGTCGGTCGCGTAGCCGAACATGTCACTGAGGGGCACGCGCGCCGAGATGATCTGCGTGCCGCCACGGTCTTCCTGCGACTGGATGCGCCCGCGGCGCGAGGCCAAGTCGCCCATCACGTCGCCGAGGTTGTCCTTGGGACACACGACCTCGACGCGCATCACGGGCTCCATCAGCACGGCTCCAGCCTTCTTGGCCGCGTCCTGGAACGCCAGCGAACCGGCGATCTTGAAGGCCATTTCCGACGAGTCGACGTCGTGATACGAACCGTCGAACACCTCGATGCGGACATCGTCAATCGGGTAGCCCGCGAGAATTCCGCGCGTGAGCGCTTCCTGAATGCCCTGGTCGATGGGCTTGATGTACTCGCGCGGAATCGAGCCGCCCACGGTCTCGTTCTCGAACTGATAGCCGGTGCCTGGCGGGAGCGGGAACAACCGAATCCAGCAATCGCCGAACTGACCACGGCCGCCGGTCTGGCGCTTGAACAGGCCGCGGCCCTCGGCCGGCTTCGTGAGCGTTTCCTTGTAGGCCACCTGCGGCTTGCCGACGCTCGCTTCCACGCCGAACTCGCGCTTCAGGCGGTCGACGATGATTTCCAGGTGAAGTTCGCCCATGCCGGCAATCACCACCTGGCCGGTCTGTTCGTCGGTGCGCACGCGGAAGGTCGGGTCTTCGGCCATCAACTTGGCCATGCCATGGCCGAGCTTTTCCTGGTCGGCCTTGGTCTTTGGCTCGATGGCGAGCGAGATGACCGGCTCAGGGAATTCCATCTTCTCGAGAATGATGGGCTTCTTTTTGTCGCAGAGCGTGTCGCCAGTCGTGACCGACTTGAGGCCCACGGCCGCGGCGATGTCGCCGGCATTGACTTCCTTGATTTCCTCGCGCTTGTTCGCGTGCATCTTCAGCAGTCGACCAATGCGCTCGGTGCGACCCTTGGTGGAGTTGACGACCGAGGAGCCGGAGGTGAGCGTGCCCGAATAGACTCGGAAGAACGTGAGCTGACCCACGAACGGGTCGGTCATGATCTTGAAGGCCAGCGCGGAAAACGGCGCCTTGTCGTCGGCCGACCGCTGCACGAGCGTGCCCTCTTCCTTCGCGTCTGGATCGATGCCGCTCACCGGCGGAATATCGAGCGGCGAGGGCAGGTAATCCACGACGGCGTCGAGCATGGGCTGCACGCCCTTGTTCTTGAACGCCGTACCGCACACGACGAGCACGAAGGGCGACGTCTCGTTACGCACCGACGCGATGCACCGCTTGCGCAGCGCGGCTTTGAGCTCGGCTTCCGACACGGCGCCGCCGTTGAGATACTTCTCGAGCAACACGTCGTCGGTTTCGCTGGCCTTCTCCACGAGAATTTCGTGGTAGGCCTTCGCTTCGTCCAGCATGTCCGCGGGGATGTCTACGACGTCGTAGTCCGCGCCCATCGTCTCGTCCTTGTAGACGAGCGCCCTCATGCCCACCAGATCGACGACGCCCTGAAACTTGTCCTCGGCGCCGATCGGCAGATGAATGGCCACGGGATTGGCCTGCAGCTTCGACGAAATCTGCGACAGGGTCTCTTTGAAGTCGGCGCCGACGCGGTCCATCTTGTTGACGAAACAGATACGCGGCACGCGATACCGGTCGGCCTGACGCCATACCGTTTCGGATTGCGGCTCCACACCCGACACCGCGTCGAACACCGCCACGGCGCCGTCGAGGACGCGCAGCGATCGCTCCACTTCGACCGTGAAGTCGACGTGACCGGGCGTGTCGATGATGTTGATCCGGTGGTCCTTCCAGAAACAGGTCGTCGCGGCCGACGTAATCGTGATGCCGCGCTCCTGCTCCTGCTCCATCCAGTCCATCACCGCG
>JANNEJ010000530.1:0-6330 GCA_031378585.1 Acidobacteriota bacterium
ACAGATTGGGACGTGCTCCGGGCAGACTTCTCGTGACAGGCTTTCCTCCCCCGGAGTCCAAGCGGCGGGCTACGAGCCCTGCCTCCCCCGGTTGCGCTGGCGGACCGCCTCGAACAGCAGAACTGCGGCGGCCACCGATACATTCAAGCTCCCGACTTGCCCTCGCATTGGAATCGAGGCGAGACGGTCGCAGCGCTCCCGAACGAGACGTCGCAGTCCAGAGCCTTCGGCCCCTACCACCAGCGCCGTCGGAAGCGTGAGGTCGACGTTATCGTAGTGCAGATCAGCGCTCGCGTCGAGTCCCACCGTCCAGACTCCCAGTTCCTTGAATTCTTCGATGGCCCGGGCCACGTTGACGACGTCGGCTACCGGCACGTGATGCACGGCCCCGGCCGAGGCCTTTGCCGCCCCGCCGTCGAGCGGGGCGGCCCGGCGGGTCTGACGCACGAGCCCAGTCGCGCCGGCCGCGTCGACCGAGCGCAAGATTGCGCCGACGTTGTTGGGGTCCTCCACGCCGTCGAGCACCACGATGAGCGGAGGGCCACCTGCGCCAGAGGCCAGCGACTCGAGCGTGGCTTCGGGCGCCGACTGCGAACGGGCAATCACTCCTTGATGCACCCCGCCGTGGGCGAGCCGGCGCGCAGTGTCCTGGTCGATCGTGCGCACCGTCACCCCGAGCGCCCGCGCTTCCTTGAGCAGGTCGCGCACGCGGTCGCCGTGCGGCGCCACCACCATCACTTCCGACGCACGCTCCGTGCGGAGCGCCTCGAGGACCGGGTTGATGCCGTAGATGATCATCGACGGGGGCTCGGGGCTCGGGGCTCGGGGCTCGGGCGGGTCAAGAACTCCCTCACGCTGTCACCCTTTCCCACGGTCACGCTGTCCACGGTCACGCTGTCGCGCTGTCGAGGGCGGCAACAAACGCGGCGGCGCGCTCGCGGATGCCGAGCACGGGGGCGAGGCCGTCGGCCGGCGTGAGCGACGCGGCCTGGTCGATGGCGGGGATCAGCACGTCCAGTTCGAGGCCGTCGGGCGCGCCGGTGCAGACCAGACGAATGGTGTGGAACAGCAGCTTGCCCTTCGCGCCGGTGTCGGCGCCGACGCGCTTGGCGAGATCGCGAAACGCTTGCCGGTCGTTGAGCCGGGGCGCGTCGGCCAACGCGCGTGACCACGCCCGTGCGACGGCGCGCGCTTCAGGTCGGGTGGCTTCCGCACGGATGTGATCCTGCGCGAGAGCCGCAGCCGCGTCGTAGTGGAATACCTGCTTGAGCCGGTCGGGAACGTCGCTCAACTTGTCTACCGACGAGGCCACCGCCGGCACGATCCCGTTCAGCCACGCGGACACCCGAGGCGAGGGCGTGCCGTCCAGCCATCCCGCCTGCACGAGATACGGGCGCGTCAGATCAGCAAGGCGGTCGGGTGCCGCCGACTTCAAGTAGTGACGGTTCACCCAGGCCAACTTCGCTTCGTCGAACACCCCCGCACTGTGCCCGACGGCACCAAGGTCGAAGCGCTCGGCCAGGGTCGCAAGCGGCAGCACCTCGTCGCCGTCGCCGGGTGACCAACCGAGCAACGCGAGGTAGTTTGCCAGCGCCTCTGGCAGGTAGCCCTTGGCGCGGAACTCGGCCACCGAGGTGGCGCCGTGGCGCTTCGACAGCGGAGCGTGATCGGGTCCAAGCACCAACGACAGGTGCGCAAACGCCGGCGGCGTCCACCCAAACGCCTCGTACACGAGCAATTGTCTGGGCGTATTCGAGATGTGGTCTTCGCCGCGCACGACGTGGGTGATGTGCATGAGCGCGTCGTCGATGACGACCGCGTAGTTGTACGCCGGAATGCCATCGGCCCGCACGATCACCGGATCGCCGATCACGTCGGTATGGAACGAGACCGTGCCGCGGACGAGGTCGTCGAAGCTTACCGTGCGATTGGCCGGCACACGAAGGCGCACCGCCGCGCCCTCTCCGGCAGCGAGCCTCCGCTCGACGTCCAACGGCAGGAGCCCACGGCACGTGCCGGGATACTTCGGAGGCCGCGACTCGGCAAGAGCGGCCTGACGGCCGGCTTCGAGCATCGCTGGTGTACAGAAGCAGCGATACGCATGTCCCGCGCGCAGCAACTGGTCGGTGTGCGTCGCGTACAGCGAGAGCCGCTCCGACTGACGGTACGGTCCCACGTCGCCACCGGCGTCTATGCCCTCGTCCCACGCGAGCCCGAGCCACCGTAAGTCGTCCTTGATGGCCTCTTCGGAAACTGCCGTGGAACGGTCACGGTCGGTGTCCTCCACCCGCAGGATGAACGTGCCGCCATGCCGCCTTGCGACGAGCCAGTTGAAAAGAGCGGTGCGCGCGTTGCCCACGTGCAGGTACCCGGTGGGGCTTGGAGCGAATCTGACTCTCATCATCGAACTGTCTCGCGGCTACCGGTCGGCCGTGCAAAGGAGCGCCACCGCGTGGCAGGCCATCGACTCCCCACGACCCATGCTGTCAACGCGCTCGTTGGTCTTGCCTTTGACGCTGACCGATGTCGCCGGCACCTGCAGTGCACCGGCGAGGCTGGCGCAGATCGCCGGCAGGTGCGGCAACAGCTTGGGCCGCTCGGCAATCACCGTCACGTCGACGTTGCCAATCCGGAAACCGCCCTCGTGCACGACGGCTACGGCCTTCCGCAGCAGCTCGAGACTATCTGCGCCCTTCCAGGCCGCGTCGGTATCGGGAAACAACCGGCCGATGTCGCCGAGCGCAGCGGCGCCAAGCACGGCGTCGGTCACGGCATGACAGATGATGTCGGCGTCCGAATGCCCGTCGAGCCCGAGATCGAAAGGAATGCGCACGCCACCAAGCACCAGCGCGCGCCCAGGCACGAGCCGGTGCAAGTCATACCCGGTGCCAATGCGCAGCCCGGCGGCACCGCCTCGGTCAGGCCCGCGAGCGGCCGCCAGGTCTTCGATCGTCGTGATCTTTCGGTTGGACGGCTCTCCGGCAACCAGTTGCACGGCGCCGCCAGTGCGCTCCACGAGGCCGGCTTCGTCGGTCACGGCCTCGTCGAAGGCAGCGGCCAGCGCTTTGGCCAGCACGTCGCGTTGAAACGCCTGCGGCGTCTGCGCAAGGTAGACCTCCGCACGCGGCAGGGTGGACCGCACCCACGTGTGTCCGTCACGGAGCTGTCCTAGCTTGACGGTGTCGGTAGCGACGACGGCCGGAATGGCCGCGCCACTGCCGGCGGCGGCCGCGATCATCCGGCTCACAAGGTCGGCGCTGGCAAATGGCCGCGCGGCATCGTGGACGAGCACCACCTCCGCCGTCGGGTTCACCGCGGCGAACGCCCGCGCCACCGAGTCCTGACGGCGCGGGCCCCCCGCCACGGCCTTGACGGGACACGGCCACGACGCCGTCACGCACGCCGGCGCCGGATTGGTGTGACCCTCCGGCAACGCCACGACGAACTCGTGCACTTGAGGATGCGAGGCCAGCGCGGCGAGGCTCCACTCGAGAATGGAACGTCCTTTGAACTCTAGGAACTGCTTGGGGCGACCCGCGCCGAGCCTCGTGCCGAGACCTCCGGCGGCGAGAATCGCGCTGACAATCGGTGGCCGGCTCATGCCGCCCACCGCGCGCGTTCGGCACCGCCACACGAGTCCGCAATCCGTCGGGCGGTCGCATCAAGCGCCCGCGTGAGGGCCTTGGGCGAAGTCGCCACTGGCGCATAGATCACGACGAGCACGTCGCGCGTGGCCGTCGTGATCATAGCGCGCGTCGAATCCGACGTCGGATTCCCGAATGGCCCACGGTCATCGGCCACCGTGACGCGTCCGGCCACGTGCACCTGGTCCTTGCGGATGCCGTCGTAGGCCTCCCCGTCGCGCCCGAGGCGCACTGCAATGGCGCCGCTCAGCGCCGCCCGGTCGTAGACCCCGTACGGCAGCTGGGACTGCAGGGACGACAGGTTCACCGCATCCACGAGGCTGTTGACGCGGGGGAACGCATCCCCGCGACGCACCCGCCGGAGCAGCGCCTCGTTTGACGGGCGGTTCTTCGTCGGATCGAGGCCGACACGGCGGTACATCTCGCGCACCGCCTGCGTATCGACTGACGGCGCGGCCAGAACGGCCGCGACCACTGCGGCGAGTTCAGCATCGATGGCCGGCGAGCCACTCGTCACCAACGCGCCGTCCCACCACAGCGCACCGGGGCGCACCACGACCGCCAGGTCGGGCTCAACGGTCAAGGGGCCGGTCACGCGGAGAATTCTACCCTGACCGCGGCGGCAGCCATTTCCGTGCCTGTACACTGTAGGCCATGCTCGATTTCCTTTTGCACGTCGATGAACGGCTCGTCGCCATCGCCAACGCCGCTGGCCCGTGGGCCTACGCGGTGCTGTTTGCGATCATTTTTGCCGAGACCGGACTTGTCGTCACGCCCTTCCTGCCCGGTGACTCGTTGCACTTTGCCGCCGGCGCGTTGGCCGCCACCGGGCTCTTCGACATGTGGGTGCTGGTACCGACGCTGATTCTGGCGGCGATTGCCGGCAACACCGTCAACTACTCGATTGGGGCTCGCGTGGCCCACCGCTTCCTGGGCGACGACGCCCGCCCCGCCACCGGCCCGCTGTCACGATTCGTGAAGCCGGCCCACGTGCGCGAGGCCCACGCGTTCTTCGTAAAGCACGGCGGTAAGGCCGTGATGCTCGCCCAGTTCATGCCCATCGTGCGCACCTTCCTGCCGTTTGTCGCCGGAGGCGCCGGCATGCCGTACCGCGCCTTCATCGCCTACAACGCGGCCGGAGCCGTGACGTGGGTGGGGCTCTGCACGGGCGCCGGCTACCTGTTTGGCAACATCCCGATCGTGAAGGACAACTTCGAGCTGGTGGTGCTGGGCATCGTCGGCGTGTCCATACTGCCGATCGTGATCGAAGTGCTGAAGATGCGCAGCCGCTCGACGGTCACGGGGCGCTAGTCGCCACGACGGTGTGGCGGTCGAGCGTCCCGGATGCCGCGGCCTCGGCATCCGGGGCCTCGCATACGACCTCGTGGACACGGGCCGCCAGCGCGCGCATCACGCCGGGCGTAGGTTCCATGTCGGCTGTCATCGCGATCGGCGCATGCACAATCAGGCGCACGTCGCCGGGCCGGGTCGTGAGCTCTCCTTTGCGCATCACGTGCCGGCTACCCACCACCGAGATCGGCACGATCGCAATGCCTGTCTGCACGGGGGGGAAGAAGCTGCCGGCCTTGAAGGGTGCCACCAACCCGTCGCGGCTCCGCGTGCCCTCGGGAAACACAATGAGCGAGAGGCCACGTGACGGCAGCGACGTCGCCCAGGAGAATATGCCCTGCCGGTCGGGGCGCCGGCGATCAACCAGCATGTGCCCGGAGCGCCGCAGGTGCCAGCCCAAGATCGGAAAGCGGCCCAGCGACGCCTTGGCGATGATGCGCAGTTGAAACGGCAGAGACGCAAACACCACCGGGATGTCGTAGATGCTCTGGTGATTGGCCACAAACACGTAGGTCGCGCCTGGCGACAGACGGTCGAGACCCTCAACCGAAACGCGTACGCCCGTCGTGGCGAGGATCAGCCAGGACCACCACTGAGCGCACCGGTGCGCGAAGTGGCCGTGCCCACCAAGTAATGTCGACACGATGGACATCGTGCCGAGCACAATCGTGTATACGGCAATGGCTGGAATCAGCCAGAACACGGTGCGGAGCAGATGGAACGACGGCACGTGGTTCAACCGATCAGCAGGTCGAGTGCTTCGCCCACATGACGCACGCCCTCGAGTGAGATGCCCGCCTCGTCGGCGCTCCGGCGGCTGTCGTCGTCGAGATTCGCGGCGGGCAGGACCACACGCGTGAAGCCCATCTGGCGGGCCTCTCGCAAACGCAACGGCGCCTGGGGCACCCCGCGCACCTCCCCGCCGAGCCCCACTTCTCCAAACACCGCAGTGCTCTGCGGAATCGGACGATTGCGCACGCTTGACGACAACGCCGCCAGCACCGCCAGGTCGGCGGCCGGCTCGTCGATGCTCATGCCGCCGGCAATGTTCACGTAGACATCCTCACCAACCAGCACCAGCCCTGCGCGCTTCTCGAGCACCGCCAGCAGCAGCGACACCCGACCCGTGTCGATGCCGACGGCCATGCGCCGCGCGGTGCCATAGGTAGCCGTGCTGACCAGGGCCTGCACCTCGACCAGCAGCGGACGCGAGCCCTCGACGCAGCACAGCACCGCCGAACCCGGCGTGGCGGTGGGGCGTTCGGCCAGGAACATCTGCGACGGGTTCGGCACGGGCTTGAGCCCGCCGCCGGTCATCTCGAACACGCCCAACTCG
>JANNEJ010000535.1:0-6556 GCA_031378585.1 Acidobacteriota bacterium
ACCACGCCGTTGCCAATGGCCGCGACCGGTGCGTTGACCCGCACGCTGCCAGGGGTCAGACCCCCGGCCAACTGCTCGGGAATGGCCTGCATCCCCGCCGCCGGCACCGCCGCGTGGCCCTCGCCGAACATCCGCAGCACGAACTCGAGCATCCGGCTCGACGCCGTCAGCTCGGCGTCGAGGAAGATGCCGCCGAACCACGGACGCAGGAACCGCTCGAACATCACCTCGCTGAAGCCGTGCGCGCGCAGTGCCGCCATGGCCGTGGTTTCCGGCCGCGCAAACAACTCGTCGAGCGTGCCGCGGTTCGCGGCCGAACGCAGCGTGGCGATCTTCAGCTTGTCGGCCATCGAGCCGACCGGGGCCTTCAGCGTGGCCATCAGGTCGCCCGGCTGGCGCGTGGGGTCGCTCACCAGGTGCATGGCGCCTTCGCACCACACCCGCGCCCCCGATGAAAATCGACCGAGCGCGAGCGCCTCGTAGTCGAGCCAGCGCGCGGCCGCCGGATACGCCGTGAGCAGCACCTGGAACCCGCGATCGAGCTGAAACCCGTCCACGATGTCGGTGCGCACCCGTCCGCCCACCTCGTCGGCCGCCTCGAGCACCAGACAGGTCCGTCCCTCGGCCTGGAGCCGGCGCGCGCACGTCAGCCCCGCCAGCCCGGCGCCCACAATCACCACGTCGCTCATCTCTGCGAGTCTCTCTTATTTGGCGCGTGCGGCGCCAGCCTGGGCCCCGCGTTCCGTCGTGCAGCATGACGCTGCAGATGCTGCGGCGGGCCGGTAAGAACCACGCCGAAGTCGTGGCATGATGCGCGCGTGCCCAACGACCCTACGCGCTCAAGACTTCAGATGCGTCGCCAGATTCTGACCGACGTGCACCTCTGGGTGCCCGTGGCCGTGCTGGCGTTGGGCGTGGCCCTGCTCTGGATGCTGCCATGACGCCGCTGACCAATCAGTCGCGCCACTGGCTTGGGGTGGCGTGCGGCGTGGCCGCCGGCGCGTGGCTGGGCGCCGCCGAGGCGCCCATGAAGCTCGTCACCACCGGCATGTCGCCCTTCGTCGTGTCGCTCGGCATGGTGTCGGGGGTGTTCCTGGCGCGCTTCACGCTGCCGGCGCTGCTCAAGGGCACCGACTACGTCATTGCCGATGTGCGTGAGCGGCCGCACCTGATCGTGTGGGCCATCGTGGCCGGCATGCTGTGGGCGGTGGCCAACGCACTGACGGCCTTTGCCATTCGCGACGTGGGTCTGGCCGTGGCCTTCCCGCTCTGGAACCTCAATAGCCTCGTGGGGCTCTTCTGGGGCTGGCTGCTCTTTGGCGAGCTGCCTGTGGCGCGCGAACGGTCGACGGTGCGCGTGATCGGCGGCGTCGTGATCCTGCTGACGGGCGCGTGCTTGATTACCTGGGCGTCGGCGCAGCTGGCGCCGGCGTCGAGTACCTCGGGGCGCGCGGGCGCCGGCATTCTGGCGGCGCTCGGCGCGGCGCTGCTCTGGGGCACGATGTATGTGCCCTACCGGAAGTCGTACATCAGCGGCATGAACCCGTTGTCGTTTGTGGCCATCTTCACGGTCGGCGAACTGGTGACCGCGCTGGCGCTGGCCTTCGCGTTTGGCGGCGGGCCGCGCGAGGTCTACGCGCAATTATCGGCCGCGCGCCCCGTGCTCTTCTGGCTGTTCCTCGGCGGCTTCTGCTGGGTGCTCGGCGATCTGTTCCAGCAGTACGCCACCAAGTACGTGGGCATCGCCCGGGGCATTCCGCTCTCGAACACGAACCAGCTCTGGGGGCTCGCCTGGGGCGTGCTGGTGTACGGCGAACTGCGGGGCATGGGCACGACGGGCCAGGTGATGATCGTGACCGGCTCGGCGCTGATGGCGCTTGGCGCGCTGGCCATCAGCCTGGCGGCGGCGCCCGAGCAGGAACTGCAGGCGTGGGAGGCTGCGGTAGACCGCGAATGCGAGCGCTACGGCCTGTCGCGCGAGCGCGTGCGGGCGTCGATGCGGGGCGAGGATCCGCTGGCCGCCACCCACAACACCCGGCGCTGGTGGGAATGGCTGATGGCGGCCACCGCGCTGGCCGTCGCCGCCTGGCTGGCCACCGCCGTCACGCCGCTGGGCATGCCGGTGAGCGGGGCCTGGCTCGCCGCGCTTGTGACCGTCACGGTTGCGATCCTGCTCGGCAGCGGCCTGCTGCTCTGGCGCCGCACCAGGTTCTCGTAGGTCCCCGACGTCCCCGACCCATCCGCCCGGTTCAACGGCGCCGCTACGGAAGCGGGGGAGGGCCGCGGGAAGATCCCCGCGCCCTCGAGGCAATTTCCCCAGCCGGCACCGCCTCAGCGAGAAACACACGAAAATCGTCGGCTCACCCTCAGGCACGGGTACTGCAGTTTCCCGCGTTCGCAGGGGGACTGTGCCCAACGGCCGGCCCCACCGGATGCGCTCGCAGCCCGCTAAGGAGTCGACGATGACCGGATTGATGCTTCGTCTTGGAACGGCGGCTCTCGCCGCGGTTGGTCTGTTTGCGGCGCCTGGCACCGCCACCGCCGCGCCCCCTGAACGGACGCTGACGTTCTCGAAAGACGTCGCGCCCATCTTCCAGGCCAAGTGCCAGTCGTGCCACGAGCCGGGCTCCATTGCCCCGATGTCGCTTGTGACCTTCCGCGAGGCGCGGCCCTGGGCCAAGTCGATCAAGTCGCGCGTGGCAACCCGGCAGATGCCGCCCTGGCACATCGACCGCAGCGTGGGCGTGCAGAAGTTCAAGAACGACATGTCGCTGACCGACGCCGAGATCGACACCATCGTGTCGTGGGTCGACCAGGGCGCCCCCGAGGGCAACCCGGCCGACTTCACCGCCAAGCCGGTAACCAAGGGCCTCTACTGGCAGGGCCAGCGCGACGGCTACGGCCCGCCCGACATCGTGGTGACGGCGCCGATGCAGACGATGCCGGCCGTGCACCAGGACGAGTGGTGGCGCCCGGTCAGTGAGATTCCGATTACCGAACCGCGCTGGGTGAAGATGGTCGAGATTCGTCCGGCCAACCTTGAAGGCCGCAAGATCCTGCATCACTCAATCGCCTACCACATCCTGAATCCCGACAACGTCGCGGCCGTGAACACCGGCATTATTCGCCCGGGCCAACCCGCCGCCGCGTCGGCCGCCGACCTCATCAATCGCCGGCCGCAGCTGATGGAATGGGCCATCGGCAAGGGCTACGACCGCTTCATGGACGGCACCGGCAAGCTCATCATGCCGGGCGAGAAGATCTCGTGGGATCAGCACATCCACGCCTCGGGCGAGGCCATCACGAGCGCGTCCGAGATCGGCTTGTGGCTCTACCCGAAAGGCGAAGTGCCCGCCAAACGCAGCTACCTGATTGGCTTCACCGGTCTGAAGAACGGCACCGCGGCGCTCGATATTCCGCCCAACTCGATTGCCTACACCGAAGGCTTCACGGTGCTGAAAGAGAACACGATCATCACGAACTTCCAGCCGCACTTCCATTTACGCGGGAAGGCCATGCAGGTCGAGGCGATTCTGCCCGACGGGCGCACCGAGGTGATCAGCTACGTCTCTGACTTCAACTTCAACTGGATGACCAACTACATCTACGAAGACGACGCGTCGCCGGTTTTCCCCAAGGGCACGATCGTCCACGTCACGGCGTACTACGACAACACCAAGGCCAACAAGAGCAACCCCGATCCCGATCAGTGGGTGGGCTACGGCGACCGCACGGTAGACGAGATGGCGCACGCCTGGATGAACGTCGTGTATCTGTCCGACGCCGAATACGTCGAGCGCGTCGCCAAGAAGAAGGCGCAGCCCACGACCAGCCAGCCGCGCTAGCGCGCTTCCAGGAGACATGGCGATGACGTCCTCTCACATCGTTCGACGGGCCGCCGCCGCGGCCGTGGCGCTCATGCTCGCGGGCCTGCCCGTGGCCACCGAAGGGCAACTGCTGCCAAGCGGCCCCAAGAAGGCCTTTGGCGCCAGCGTGTCGCCGGCCTACGACGGCTGGTACGACAACGCCGACGGCACGCGCACGTTTCTGATGGGCTACTACAGCCGGAACTGGACCGACGAGATCGACGTGCCGATTGGGCCCAACAACCACTTCGAGCCCGGCGAGCCCGATCGGGGCCAGCCCACCTACTTCCGGCCCAACCGCAACTTCGGGATGTTCACGGTCACGGTGCCCAAGGGCGCCACCGAGAAGCTGTGGTGGGTGATTACGGTGAACGGGGTGACCCAGCGCGTGCCCCTTTCGTCGACGCCCGACTACAACATCACGCCGCAGACGGCGTCGGAAGAGAGCCCCGGGGGCAAGTACAACAAGCCGGCCGTGCTGCGCTTCTCGGCCACCGGCCCGGCGATTCAGAACCCCGAGGCCACCGTGGCCAAGGCCATCGCGCGGATCGCCACGGTGGGCCTGCCGATGACCCTCGACGTGTGGGTGGAAGACGACGCGCTCTACTCCAGCGGCTCGAACGCCCCCATCGGCGAGCACGAGAAGATCGTCGACCTGGTCGTGGCCAAGTACCGCGGACCAGGGAAGGTCACGGTGGGCACGGGCCACGACAAGTGGACGACCCTGAAGGGCGGCAAGCCGGCCGAGCCGTTTGCCGGCACGACGTCCACGACCGTCACCTTCAGCGAACCCGGCGAGTACCTGCTGCACGTCACCTTGAACGACCTGTCTGGTCCTGGCGGTGGCAACACGGGCTGTTGCTGGACGACCAGTCTGGTGAAGGTGTCGGTGAAGCCGGCCGCGGGCGGGCCACCTACCGGCGGGCGGTAGGAGCCAACCGATGAGCTTCGTGCTGCACGGCGGTCAGGGCAAGACGCTGTTCACGTCGCGCGATGCCATCAGAATCGTGGAGGAGCATCCGGGCGAACGCCGCGACAAGGCGATCCTTATCCGGAACATCTCGGCGGTTGAAGTGAAGAAACCTGGGGCCTTCCACGGCTTCATCCAGTTTGCGTTTGCTGGCGCCACGCCGCACGACCGCGGGCACACCCTGACCGGCGGCGCTTTCGACGCGGCCAGAGACGAAAATTCCGTGACCTTCGCCGGGGCCGACGAGTACGACCTGGCGCTGAAGATCAAGCTGTTCGTGGAATCATGGTCGCCAACCGCCGCGCACCCGCCGGGGGAGCCCGACCGGTCCTGATCGGCCGTGTCAGTAGCTGGCGTCTCGTGCGAGAATCGCCGCCTATGGCCCGCACCCTCGTTGCCCTCACCGCTGCCTGCCTCGTAGTGCTGCTCGATGTGGCCGCGCCGCGGGCGGCCGACGACGGGCAGCGCCTGCTCACGCTTGACCACTACGTGCGCGTCACCTCGAACGTGCCGGCCACAACTGGCCAGCTCACACAGATCTACGTGCGCGAGCGGGTCACGGCCGGCGTGGCGCTACGCGGCGCGCCCGCGCCCGACAAGGTCGTGCTGTTCGTGCACGGCGCCGGCACGCCGGCAGAAGTGGCCTTCGACACGCCGATTGGCGACCACAGCTGGATGGCGTATCTGGCCACGGCTGGCTTCGACGCGTTCTCGATGGACACGACCGGCTATGGCCGCTCCACGCGGCCCGCGCCAATGAACGACCCCTGCAACCTGGCCGAGGCGCAGCAGGCGCAGTTTGTGCCCAGCCTGATTCCCGCGCCCTGCAAGCCGTCGTATCCCGGCCAGCTCACGAGCCTGGCGTCTGACTGGCACGACATCAGCGCCGTGGTCGACCACATCCGCAAGGTGCGCGGCGTGCCGAAGGTCAGCCTCGTGGCGTGGTCGCTTGGCGGTCCGCGCGCGGGCGGCTACGCCGCGCAGCATCCAGACAAGGTGCACCGCATGGTGCTCTTTGCGCCCGCCTACAACCGCGCGTCCGCCGCCACGGCGCCGGCGCTGCCGAACCCCGGCGTGGTCTTCAACACGCAGTCGCGCAGCGAGTTCATCGCCAATTGGGACCGCCAGGTGGGCTGCGCGAATCAGTACGAGCCGGCCGTGCGCGACGCGGTCTGGGCCGACATGCTGGCCTCCGACCCGGTCGGCGCCACCTGGGGCACCGGCGTGCGGCGCGCGCCCTCGACCACCACCTGGGGCTGGAACGCGGCGGCCATTGGCGGCACGAAGATTCCCACGATGATCGTGGCCGGCGTGCTCGACAAGCAGGTGCCGCCCGACCGCGTGAAGCTGGCCTACGACGACCTGGGCGCCACCGACAAGGTGCTCGTGGACCTGGCCTGCTCGTCGCACAACGCCATGTGGGAGAAGAACCACCTGCTGATGTACGCGGCTTCGCTCGAGTGGCTTACCAAGGGCGCGGTGGGCGAGCAGAAGACCGGCGTCGTTCGCCTGGGCTACTAAAGCCTGTCAGCGACGGTCGACGCGGCCGAGCCAGCGCGCATGCTGCTCATCATGCTGAAGGATGGCTGAGCCCCGCCAGCGCCACCCGCCGTCGGTCGATCCCCAACACCTTCAGGCGTGACGTGAGCGTGCGGGGATTCAGTCCCAGCAGCTCGGCGGCCCCGCCCCGTCCCGACACCCGGAAGCCGCTGGCCTGCAG
>JANNEJ010000381.1:0-3612 GCA_031378585.1 Acidobacteriota bacterium
TCCCGAGGTCTACGTGCTGGTGCTGCCCGCGATGGGCATCGTGGCGGAAGTGATCACGGCCCATGCGCGGCGGTCGCTGTGGCGCTACGGCCTGATGGTCGGGGCCGTGGTGGGCCTGGGCGCATGGTCGATGGTGGTGTGGGCGCACCACATGTTCCTCACGGGCATGAGCACCACGCTCAGCAGCTTCTTCCAGGTCACGACGATGGCTGTGTCGGTGCCGTCGGTGATTCTCATCACGTCGCTCGTGGTCACGCTCTGGGGCGGCGCCATCCGCTACACGACCGCCATGTGCTTTGCGCTGGCCTTCCTGCCGATGTTCGGATTGGGTGGCGTGACCGGTCTTCCGCTTGGTCTCGGCCCAAGCGATCTCATCCTGCACGACACCTACTACGTGGTCGGGCACTTCCACTACCTGGTGGCGCCGGGCACGCTCTTTGCGCTCTTTGCCGGCGTGTATCACTGGTTCCCGAAGTTCACCGGAAGGCGAATGAACGAGGCGCTCGGTCTCGTGCACTTCGTAGGCTCGTTCATCACGATGAACGCCATCTTCCTGCCCATGTTCCTGATGGGCATCATGGGCGTGAACCGGCGCATGTACGACGGGGGGCTGCAGTACGAACTGGGGCAGTCGGCCCTCGCGTGGAATCCGCACATGACCTGGAGCGCCGTGGCCCTCGGCCTGTTCCAGATCGTCTTTGTCTGGAACATCGTGTGGAGCGCGCGACGCGGCACCCTCGCTGAGAATCCGTGGCGTGCGACCACGCTCGAGTGGACGACCACGTCGCCGCCGCCGCCGGGCAACTTCGCTGAGCCGCCCGTCGTGACCGGGTCGCCGTATCGCTACGACGAGGAACAGGCGTGAGCGCAACGATAGCAGCCACGCCCGCCCAGGATCGCGACACCCGCGCCACCGACGTGGGCACGTGGCTGTTCCTGGCGTCGCTCGTGATGTTCTACGGCGCGCTCTTCTCGGGGTACGTGCTGCTGCGCGCCGGCAGCGACACCTGGGCCGCGCCGTGGAAGGAAGGCGCGCTGGCCCAGTGGCCGACGACCGTCGACCACTGGTTCCGCACGATGTGGCTCGCCTTCGCCGTGATGCAGTCGCGCCGATTGTCGGGGCGGGGCGTCTTGGCGCCTGGGCTGCCGCGCTTTGCGTGGCTGGGCGTGGCGGCAGCCGGCATGTTCGTGTGGCGCTCCTGGGTCATGGCCGATCTGCTGCTGCGCGCCGGCGCCACGCCCGCCTCGAGCGTGCCGATGGCCTGCTGGTTCGTGCTCACCGGTACGGTGGCGGCCCTGGTGGGCGCGGGCGCGTTGGCCTCGGCCTGGGTGGCGCTCGAACCGGTGCCGGCGGTGCAGCGCGCTCGCCGGGGCGCCATGTTGGAACGCTACTGGCTGACGGTGCTCGGCATCTGGCTCGTGACGGTCTGGGGGCTGTACCTGGGATGAGCACCGTCCTTGCCTGCGTGGTGTGCGCGCGTCCGGCCGATTCGCTGCTCACAAGCGGCCTGCAGGCCGGTGTGCTGGCGCTGGCGGTGGTCGCCGTGGTCGTGATCGGCGCCATCGGACGCGGCGCCATCCGTCTTCTGCGCGAAGACGCCGCACAGGTGCGGGCCGAGTCTCGCCGGGCCGTGGCGGAGTCGGGAGGACAGCGATGATCGGCGACTGGCTGAATCGCCTCTTGCCCCCGCCCGGGTCGTCGCATGCCGCCGAGTTCGACGCCGTGCTGTCGGCCGTGCACACCGACGGCGCGCTCATCTTTCTGAGCTGGCTGGTGGTGTTTGCGATCATCCTGGTACGGTTCCGCGCCCGTCCCGGTGTGACGCCCGGACGTGCCGCGGGTTCGCGCTGGCCACTGGCGGCAATTGCGCTCGTGGTACTTGGCGACGTGTGGCTGCTGGCGGGCTCGGCGTTGCCGGCGTGGATCGCGCGCGCCGTACCAGCGCCCGACGGCGCCGTGGAAGTACGCGTCGTGGGCGAGCAGTTCGCGTGGAACGTTCACTACCCCGGCCTCGACGGACGGTTTGGACGCACCGACCGCGCGTTCATCACGGCGGCCGATCCTCTGGGCATCGACCGCTCCGACGAGGCGGCGAAAGACGACTTCGTGCTCATCGGCGTGCTCGTCGTGCCGGTGAATCGGCCGGTCGTCGTGCACCTGTCGAGCAAAGACGTGATTCACAGCTTCACGCTGGCCACGATGCGCGTGAAGCAGGACATCACGCCCGGCCTGCCCACCACCACGTGGTTCACCCCGATTACGACGGGGTCATGGGAACTGGGCTGCTCGCAGCTGTGCGGACTGGGCCACTACCGCATGCGGGCGATCTTCGACGTGCGCACCGACGAGGCCTGGCGGGCGTTTGTCGCCGACGAAGTGTCGCGCGTCGTCGACACCAGGTAGCGACACGGGCACGGTGGAGCTCCTCCCGTTCGCTCACGACGAACTGCGCGCGGCCGGCTGCTCGAACGCCTTCAGCTACTCGGGGTGCCGGAACCCCGCCATCTGAAGTGCCTGATTCTGCGCACACTCGGCTGAGGCCTACGGGTGCGGATTCCCACGCTGGCCGGTGTGAGTGCGATCAGCGCCGGGAGGACGCACTCGCTGGCGCTCCTGGACGACGGCGCGGCGCGGGCGTGGGGCGAGAACATCCTGGGGCAGGTGGGCGACGGGACGACGACCAATCGCGACACTCCGGTGCTGGTGCAGGGCGTTCGCAACGCCGTGGCGATTACCGCCGCCGTCGGCGATTTCTCGGCAGCCCTCCTTGCCGATGGTACGGTCATGACCTGGGGCGGCGTGCGGACCTGGACCCGACCCTCGGGGAGCCACGACCAGCCGTGAGCGCCCCGACGCCCACCGCTCGGCGTCGGCGGCCCAGGATCCCCGATCCCACTCGAAACCAGTTGGCGCTTATAGACGTCTATGTGTAAACTATGGCTTCATGATCGTTCGTCCGATCTGGACCCAACGCATCGCGTCGGCCTGGGGCAAGGCGCCGATCGTGTGGCTGGCCGGTCCCAGGCGGACGGGGAAGACAGTCCTTGGTCAGAGTCTGGCGGAGGCAGAGTTCCTGAACTGCGACCTGCCCAGCGTGGCCGAGCGCTTGCGCGATCCGGAGACCTTCTATCGAAGCCTGACGAAGCAGACGGTCGTCTTTGACGAAGTCCACCAGCTGAGCGACCCGAGCCGTCTGCTGAAGATCGGCGCGGACCATTTTCCCAGGCTGAAGATTCTGGCCACGGGGTCATCGACCCTGGCCGTCACCCGGAAGTTTCGCGACACCCTCACCGGTCGCAAGCGAGTGGTGGCGCTCACCCCCGTGCTTCATGAGGAGCTGGCCGCCTTCGGCATTCCCGATGTCCGGACGCGCCTGCTGCGCGGTGGACTGCCACCCGTGCTTCTGGCCCAGCGCTGGGATCCGGAGTTCTTCTCGGAATGGCAGGACTCCTACTTCGCTCGCGATGTTCAGGAGTTGTTCAACGTGGAGAAGCGCGCGGGCTTCCTCAAGGTGTTCGAGCTGCTGCTGCGTCAGAGCGGCGGGATGCTCGATGTCACGAAGCTCTCGAAAGAGAGTCAGATCTCACGGCCGACCATCACGAACTGGCTGG
>JANNEJ010000538.1:0-4178 GCA_031378585.1 Acidobacteriota bacterium
GCGGGGCACGCGCTGCGCGGCGTCGAGCAGCACCACGGCGGCCACGGGCGCCTGCGCGTTCGGCAGCGCATGCCGCGTGAGGCGCGTGCGCGCGTCCACGCCGCGGGCACGCGCCGCCGCCACAAACGGCGCGCGCAGCACGTCGATCATCGACGCGCGCAGGTAGCGCGACCACGCCGCCGCGTGCACGAACGCCAGCACCGAGGCCGGCATCACCACGTACTGCAGTCGCGCCAGCCCGTCGCCCTCGGCACCCCGCCCCGCCGACGGCAGCCATCCCAGGCCAATGGCGAACACGAGCTGCAGCATCAGACCGAGCCAGAACGCGGGAATCGACACGCCGGCGGCGGCAATGGCCGAGATCGCGCGGTCGGTGAACGAGCGGCGCTTCACGGCGGCGATGATGCCCGCGGGTATCGCGGCCCCAAGCGCCAGCACGAGCGACGCGCCCATCAATTCCAGCGACGCGGGCAGACGCTCCAGGATGCGCGCCAGCACCGGCCGGCCGTCGCTGAAGCTGAAGCCCCAGTCACCGCGCACGAACGCCACGAGCCAGCTCGCATACTGCTCCCAGAGCGGACGGTCGAGCCCGAGCGCGCGGCGCAGTCGCTCCAGATCCTCGGGCCGCACGCCAGGATTCGAGAGGTAGACCTCGATGGGGCCGCCAGGCACGAGCTGTAGCAGTCCAAACGCGATGCCCGACACGATGAGCAGCAGCGGCACGGCCTCGGCCGCCCGCCGCAGCGCCAGGCGCGCGAGTCCGTTCGAGCCGGCGCCTACTCGAGCGTCCACGCGTGCACGTTCCAGAACGGCCCGGTGTTGGTGGGATTGCCGGTGAAGCCCTTCAAGCGCGCGGGCACGGCGTCGAGCTTGGTCACGCCGTAGAGCGGGATCTCGATGGCCAGATCGGCAATGCGGACCTGCGCCTCGCCGAGGATGCGCGCGCGCTCAGTCTGACTCACCGTGCGGTCGGCCGCATAGACGAGTGCGGTCAGCGCGTCGTCCGACACGTAGTTGATGTTGCGTCCGGCCGGCGGCATGCGGTCCTTCGCGAAGAACAGCGCCAGCTCAGGGTCGGCCGGCAACTGCCACCAGTGCAGCATGGCGTGGAACTTGCCCTCGAACCACAGCTTGCTGATGCTGGTGCCGTCGTGCAGCTGCACCGCGGCCTCGACGCCCACGTCCTTGAACTGGCGTTGCAGCACTTGCGCGACGTTCTCGCGCACCGCGAACCCGGCTTGCGTGATGAGCGTGAACGCAAAGGGCTGTCCGCCCTTGTCGCGCACGCCGTCGCCGTTGGTGTCGCGCCATCCGGCCTCGTCGAGCAGCGCGGCGGCTCGCGCCGGATCGAACGCGTACTGACGCACCTTCGGATTGTGGGCCCACGACACGGGCTGCACGGGGCCGTGCGTGACCGGCGCGAGCCCTTCGAGTATCGCCTTCGAGATCAGCTCGCGATCCACGGCGTGCGTGAGCGCCTGGCGCACGCGCACGTCGGCGAACGCCGGAAAGGCCCGCTGGTTCAGCGTGACGTGCTCGTAGCCATTGCCGTCGATGCGGTGCACCGACACGCCCGGAATCGCCGCCACCTCGCGGTACTTGTCCCAGGGGAACATCACCACCATGTCCACTTCCCCGCTCTTCAGCTGGTTGATGCGGGTGTTGGTGTTGGCGATGAACTTGAAGAGCAGCGTCTTGACGGCGGGAAACGGTGCGCCACGCCAGTAGTTGGGCACGGCCTCGAGCCGGAGGTACTCGCCGCTCTTCCACTCGGCCACTCTGTAGGGGCCAGTGCCAAGCGGCGCGCGGTTGTAGTCGTTGGCCGTGTCGATGTCGCGGCCCTCGAGCACGTGTTTGGGGAAGGTGCCGCGCACGAATTGCAGCGCGTAGGGCGCGTAGACCTCTTTGTAGTGCAGCACCGCGGTGACCGAGTCGGGCGTGTCGACACTCGTGATGCGGTCGAACCCGTCGGTGCTCTCGGGGTTGTAGGCCGGGCTGTTGATGGCCTCGACGGTGAACTTCACGTCGGCGGAGGTATGCGGGGTGCCGTCGTGCCACGTCACCCCGGGCCGCAGGGTCCAGGTGACGTCCATGCCCCCGTCTTTGCGCAGGACGACGCCGCCGTTCTCGAGCGTGGGCACCGAGGCCGCGAGCAACGGCACGATCTGCATCTTGTCGTCGGTCGTCACGAGACCTTCGACGACACACGACTCGATGTCTTCAAGGATGTGGGTGCTGAAGCGATTGAGGGTGTCTGGCTCGCGGTCGTAGCCCACGACCAGGCGGTTGCTCGCCGCCGCTGGCGGCACGGCCGCGCCACTCCCAGGCGAGGTGGAATTGACCCCGCCGCCGCAGCCTGAGAAGGCGAGCGACGTCAGGAGCACGCACGCGAGCGTGGTGAGCCGCGCCCCTCTCACGGCATCGTCTCTTCGTCGAGCATCAACCGGGCAATCAGGGCCACGGGAATCGCGCCATGCTTCAGCACACGGTCGTGAAACGTTCGCATCGAGAAGGTGCTGCCCTGGCGCGCCCACAGGTCGGCGCGCAGCCGGTGCAGGCCCCGCGTGCCCAGCCAGTACATCACGGCCGTCCCGGGGTACATGCTGTTGCGCACCGCCTCGCCCTGCGCCGCGGCCGTGCCCATGAACGCGCGGTCCTCGTAGAGCAGGCTCGCCTTGGGCACCGTGAGCCGGCCCGTGTGGATCGACAGATCCGCCACGGCGCGCGCGGCAATCCGCACGCGCGTGTGCTGCTGCGCGACGCGCTCGAGCGGCGTGAGGAAGCCGATCTCCTCCATCAGGTCGCACACGTAGCACGCCCACCCTTCCGCCAGGCTGCCGCCCGAGAACATCGCAATGCGATTGGCCGTGTCCACCGCAGCGACCTTGCCGATCCGCGAGCGCCCTTTGTAGGCATGGTGGTTCTGCACGTGATGCCCAATCGCGCCGTGATGCACGACGTGATTGAGAGTAATGACGCTGTCGTTCACCGTGCGCAGCCGGGCCTCGAGCGCCGGGCCGTCGAGCCCCTCGATCGGCGGCACCACGTAATCGAACATGCCGTAGGGATCAAACGGCGCCGGCGAACGGTAGTTCAGGTAGTAGAGCGACGGCGCGGCCTCGCGGGTGTGCGCCGGAATCGGCACGTAGCGCAGCGGCGCCATCGGCCAGGTGACGAGCTTGTAGTCGTGCGCGGCCTGCCAGCACGCCCGCCACTGCTCGTCGAAGCGCGCGTAGTAGCCATCGACTGCAGGATGTTCGGCAGCCAGCAGTTCCTGCACGGCCAGCCAGCCGCCGTGCGGGCGCGCCATCGTCTCGAGCGTGGCCGCCGCCTCGTTCAACGCGTCGATGGCCTCGGCGAGCAGCTCGCCAATCGGCGTGGTCACGAAGTGGCCGCGGCTGAGCAGCAAGCCGAGCAAGTCGGCACCGGCGCACTCGTGCGCGTACATCGCGCGGATCGAGGGACCATCGCCGTGTGCCACCGGCACTTCGAGCCACGACTCCAGTTCGTCACACGCCTTTGCCGCCCTGGTCGACGCCGCGGTCCACGCGGCCACGTCGAGTCCCTCGAGCGCGCTCGCGTCGTCGCGCGCGTACGCAGCGACCCAGGCCGGCAGAGTCTGGCCAAAGAGCGTGGACGCTGCCTGGCACTCGCGCTTGGCCCGGCCCCGCCAATCGCGCGGCGCCGCCACGAGCGTTTGCGGCAGCGCGGCGAGAAATGCCGGGATTGCCTGGAGGCGCTCGCGCGCGTGCGCCAGGCGCTGGGCCAGCGGCGCGAAGTCGCGCGTCACCAGACTGAGCACGCCGAAGATCGCCTCGCCGGTCCACATCGACGGATTGGCCTGCACGAAATGCTGGCTCTCGTGTTCGGCAAGCGCAATCTCGAGGGCCCCGTCGGCCAGCGCGAGGTCTACCTGCGCGGGAAACTCGGTGACCTCGGCGTCGGGCACGCGTCCCGCCGCGTCGAGATCACGGCGCACCGCGCGCATCGCGTCGGCCGCATCCGCCAGCCCTTGTCGCGACCAGTCTGGCAGCGCACCGTCGTGCTGATGCAGGCCGGTGAAGGTGGCCGACACCGGCCGCTGCCGGTAGAACGTGTCGAAGAAGCGATCGAGCGCGGCGGTGGCCGCGGCCGATGCCCCTACGCGAGCGGGAGCGTCACCCATCGGCGTTCCCGGA
>JANNEJ010000574.1:0-1838 GCA_031378585.1 Acidobacteriota bacterium
GACCACGGCCTGGTGAAGGTCGTGGACCTCGGCGACTGGTGGGAACGGCAGACCGGACTACCGGTTCCGCTGGCGGGCATCTGCGCGCGGGCCGACCTGGAGCCCGCACTGGCCGAGGCCGCCGAGGCGGCGATTCGGGCCTCGGTTGCCTATGCGTTCGCCCACCCCGAGGCCAGCCGGCCCTATGTCCGCTCGCACTCGCAAGAGATGTCTGACGACGTGTGCGACGCCCACATCCGGCTGTACGTGAACGCCCTCAGCCTGGACATCGGCGCCGAGGGCCTGCAGGCCGTGGCCCGACTCGCCGGCACGACGTGGTCGATGCCGACCCCTTCGTAGAGCCCGCGCGCGGGACGGCATGGTATCGTTCTGCGGTCCGCTGGGGCGCCGGGTCGCCCGCCGTCTGAAGGAGAGCCACACATCATGCACGGACGCACTCGCATCATCGCCGCCGCGGTCACCCTCGGTCTGCTCGTGACCGCCTCGGTCTGGTCCGTGTCAGTCGACGCCCAGAGCGCTGCGCCGACATTCAAGATCGACGCCACGTGGCCGCAGGAATTCCCCAACCACTGGGTCATGGGCTCGGTCACTGGCGTGTACGTGGACTCGAAGGACCACACCTGGATCACGAGTCTGCCCGAAACCCTTACCGAAGAAGAGCTGTATGAGGAACAGACCCCGCCGATGGGCACCTGCTGCAAGGCCGCGCCGGTCGTCATCGAACTCGACCAGAACGGCAAGGTCGTGCAGGGCTGGGGCGACAAGGCCAAGGAGGACCCGGCCAACTGGCCGCGCAATCCCCACGGCATCTTCGTCGACCACAACGACTTCGTGTGGGTGGGCACACACATGCACCACCGCGTGATGAAGTTCACGCGCCAGGGCAAGCTCGTCATGACGATCGGCGAGTACGACAAGAACAACGGCAGCAACGACACGAAGCTGCTCGGCGGCCCGTCGGGCATCTGGGTCGATCCAAAGACCAATGAGGTCTTCATCTCGGACGGCTATCGAAACCGTCGCATCGTCGTGTTCGACGGCGCGACCGGCGCCTACAAGCGCCACTGGGGTGCCTACGGCAAGGTGCCCGACGACAGCGAGAAGTTCGACCCGAAGACCATGGTGGGCGGCGCCCTGCCCACGCAGTTCTCGACGCCGCACGGCCTCACCGGCTCGAACGACGGCAAGATCTACGTGGCCGACCGGCGCGGCAACCGGGTCCAGGTGTTCGAGCAGTCGGGGAAGTTCGTCATGGAGAAGATCATCGCACCGGCCACGCTGTCGTCGGGCTCGTCGTTTGTGACCGTGCTCTCGAAGGACGCCCAGCAGCAGTGGCTCTACCTGGCCGACGGCACGAACCACAAGGTCTGGATCCTGCGCCGAAGCACCATGGAAGTGGTGGGCGAGTTCGGTCGCGGTGGCCGCCAGCTGGGGCAGTTCCTGCGTCCCCACGGCATGAGCATCGACTCGAAGGGCAACCTGATTGTGGGCGAGGCGTCCACGGGCCGGCGCGTGCAGCGCTTCAACGTCACCCCCGCGGGCAAGTAGCCCGCGCATGGAGTTCGCGATGGATCGACGCGAGGTGCTGCTTGGCCTGCTGGCTGGGACGACCCTGCTTGGCGGCGGAGCGGCCGAAGGCACAGAGCAGGGCAGCGCGCCCGATCCGTCGGTCTACATCCCGAAGGCACACCTGGTGGAGGACCGCGCGTTCCTCCACGCCTTCATGGACGAGTTCAGCTTCGTCGACCTCGTCACCACCGCGCCGACGCTGCGCATCACCCACATCCCGTCGGTGCTCGATCGCACGAAGGGGAAGTTCGGCACGATCTTCGGGCACA
>JANNEJ010000597.1:0-2277 GCA_031378585.1 Acidobacteriota bacterium
CCAGATTGACCCAGGCACTGAGGGACGCGGCGCGTCCGGCCGAGACGGCCTCGTTGCCAGCCTCCAGCAGGTGCGGGTCGACGGTGACCGTCAGCCGCTCTTTGGGAATCCTCATACTTCGATACTACTAGCCTTTGAACATCGGTTCTACCGGTCGTGCGCCGACCGATGCGGCGTGGTGGCAAGTGTCGTGACGACGTGATTCCTCGTCATCGCTTCACACTCGTCAACGGCACGAACTGCGTGCCTGGCGTGGTGCGCGGTGGGGCCCCGGGCATTGGCGCAATCGCGTCAACGCGCGTCTTGAGCTCTCCGTGATCGAACTTGAGCTGCCAGTACATGTCCGTGACCTGCCGTGCCGCGCCCGCGGCGCGGCTCGCCGCGGCCCATCCGGCCCCGGCCACTACGAGCGCCAACGCTGACACGATCCACGACCAGTCCATTGACGTGCCTCCTGCGCCCAGTATGCGCCACCGAGCGGCGGGACGTCCCGGCTGACCTCGTCACCAGGGCGCCCCGAACCCCTATACTGAGCGCTGCATGGCGCCTTCACGCAAGACCGTCCTGGTCGTCGACGCCGACGAGACCACGCGCGAGCGCTTCGCGACCATCTTGCGGCGCGACAGCCGCGTGCTGCGCGCGAGTTCTGCCGAGAGCGGCCTCGGCATGATCGGACGCGACGGGGTAGACCTGGTGCTCGCGGACCACGCCTTGCCAGGCGTGAGCGGCCTCGACTTCCTGCGCATCGTGCGTGAGAACTACCCGATGGCCGAGTTCGTCATGCTTGCCGACGGACCCGACGTGGAAGCCGCGGTGGCCGCCGTGAAGCTCGGCGCGTACCACTTCCTGGTGAAGTCCGCGCCCGCCGAGACGGTGCTGTCGATTGTGGCGCACGCCGCCGAACGTCAGGACCTCAACCGCCAGGTGCTGACGCTGTCGGCGGAGGTGCTCGACCAGAGCGGCGACCGCGAGTTCGTGTCGGGCCCAAGTCCCGCCACGCGCGAAGTGCTCGAACGTGTGCACCAGGTGGCGAACCTGCCGGCGACGGTGCTGATCCAGGGCGAGAGCGGCACGGGCAAGGAACTGGTGGCGCGGATGATCCACCGGCACTCAGAGCAACCCGACGGGCCGTTCATCGCGGTGAATCTCGCGGCCATCCCGCGCGAGCTGGTCGAGAGCACGCTCTTCGGCCACGAGAAAGGCGCCTTCACCGGCGCCGTGCGCCAACAGATTGGCAAGTTCGAGCTCGCCCACGGCGGCACGCTCTTCCTCGACGAGATCGGCGACCTGAAGTTCGATCTGCAGGCCAAGCTTCTGCGCGCGATTCAAGAAGGCGAGATCGAGCGCGTGGGCGGCGGCAAACCCATCAAGGTGCTGTCACGGCTCGTCGCCGCCACCAACGTCGATCTGCTGCGCAGCGTGAAGGAAGGCACCTTCCGCGAGGACCTGTACTACCGCATCAACGTGATCCCGATTCGTATCCCGCCGCTGCGCGAGCGCATCGAGGATTTGCCGGAGCTGGTGACGTTCTTCCTGGCGCGTTATAACCTGCGATTCCGCAAGCACGTCCAGGGCGTGGCCGCCTCGACCTTGGTCATGCTGCAGAACTACTGGTGGCCCGGCAACATCCGCGAGCTCGAGAATCTGGTGGAGCGCCTGGTGGCCACGTGCAGTCACGACTGGGTCACTGACGGCGACCTGCCGTTTGAATTGCAGGTGGCCGACATCGACCGCGGCGCTGGCGCTTCCAACCTGCTCGACCGCGCGCTCATGACGTTCGAGCGCAACTTCATCATTCGTGCCCTCGAGCGTAGCCGATGGAACGTCACGCAGACGGCCCGTTACCTGGACATTCCACTGAGCACGCTCAAGTTCAAACTCGACCGGCTCGAGATCAAGGACCTGGCGAAGAAGATTCGAGGAGGCGGCGCCTAGGCACCGAGCGGGCTCACGCGAAGCGGCGGGGACGCTCGTCCCCGCCGTCGTGTCACCCGGGGGTGGGTGTGCTACTTGCGCGGAAGAACGGCGTCCTTCAGCTGCTTGACGATTCGCGCCTTCACGACCGTCTTGGCGGGAATCTTGATGGGCTCGCCCGTTGCGGGATTGCGGCCCATACGCGCCTTACGCTTCTGCACGACGAGCTTGACCATGCCGGGCATCACGAACTCGCCCGAGCGCTTGAGTTCCTTCTCGCAGAGCGCCGTCAGCTCGTCGAACAACTCACGCACCTGCGTCCGCTTCAATTCGAACTTCTCGGCGAAGTGGGAAAACAGTTCC
>JANNEJ010000607.1:0-4114 GCA_031378585.1 Acidobacteriota bacterium
GGATCGCATTGGCGCTGCCACGCTCGCTGAAACCGTCGATCCGCGCGCTGAAGTGCTCGAGCCGGAGGTACGGATTCAGCATCAGCGGCCCGGCGTTCCAGTCGTAGCCTGCGCTCATGGCGATCGCATACTGGATGCCGCGCGTGCTCCCCCGGTATGACCACGCGTGCGCCGCCTCGCACGGCCGCCAGCACGGCGAGGCCCTCCGGCCGCCCGTCGGGGCCAGCGCGCATGGCCAGCCACGGATACGCCGGGTCCGCGTCGGCCATGACCTCGGTCAGCGGGCGGCGTACGAGCGCGGTGACCAGGCCGACTTCATTGGCCAGCCACTGCGCCGTGGCGTAGGCTCCGCGGTGGCGGCCCGCGCGCCGCAGCGTCGTATCGAAGGCCGCGGCATCGATCTCGAGACCGTGCGCCCCGGCGAGATATTCAATGATTGGCCGGAACGCTCGCACGTCGAGACCGCCACTCGGCTCGGAGGGCGTCGGGGGCAGCATATGGGGTGACAATATACGATACACATGTCGTGTTTTGCAAATCGCGACTTATGTGTATCCTGTTGCCATGCCACGAGAAGAGCGCCGGCCGCCGCGGTGGACGTTCCTCACCAATCACGGGCACGTGCTGATCTGTCTGGCCCAGTCGCCCGAACTGCGGCTGCGTGATGTGGCGCTTCGCGTAGGCGTGACCGAGCGCGCGGTGCAGCGCATCGTGGGCGAGCTCGAGGAGGGCGGCTACCTCACCCGGCGGCGCGCCGGGCGGCAGAACGAATACGAGATCGACCTGGACCAGCCGATGCGGCACCCCGTGGAGGCGCACCAGGCGGTGGGCGCACTGATCGCGATGGCCGAACACCGCCCGCGATCGGCTGGCGGGCGGCCCCGGCGCGCCCGACGCTAGCCCGCTCGTCCCCACCTTCGTCACGGCAGCGAACTTCTCTGGCCGCCGCCCGTATGTGAGAGGCAGGCCCGGCAGGTAGACTGGGCCGCTGGAGGCCGCGATGCTCGAAGCCGTCTTCAAGGACGTGCGTTATGCCGTGCGCGCCGTGCGCCGCAGTCCGGCGTTCTTTGCGGTGGCGGTGCTCTCGCTCGGCCTGGGCGTGGGCGTCAACACGGCGATGTTCTCGCTGGTTGACGCGCTGCTCTTTCGTCCCCTGCCCGTGACCTCGCCCGAGTCGCTCGTGGATCTTTTCACCACCGGAGGCGACGGCGACGAGTACGCGACGTCTTCCTACGCCGACTACCTCGATCTCAAGGCGCAGAATACCGTGTTCTCGGACATGACCGGCTACAGCCCGATGATGGCGCCGCTCAGCCTGGGCGATCGCTCGCGCATCGCGCTCGGCCAGGTGGTGACGGCCAACCATTTCGCCATGCTGGGTGTGCAGCCGTTTCTCGGCCGGCTGCTGACGCCGAGAGATGACGATCCGGGCGGCGAGCGCGTGGTCGTGCTGTCGCACCGGATGTGGCAGCGCGAGTTCGGGGCCGACCCGGAGATCGCCGGGAAGACGCTCACCCTCCGGGGCCAGGTCTACACCATTGCTGGCGTGGCACCGGCCAGTTTCACCGGCGTGGTGCCGCTGCTGACTCCCGAGTTGTGGCTGCCGGTGGCACACGTCGAGGAAGTGGAGCCGGCCGGCATCCTTGACTCGGTGCCATCGCCCACCGGCACGACCCGGCTCGAACGGCGCGGCATGCGCTGGCTGTTCATGAAGGGGCGGCTGCGGCCCGGCGTGAGCGCGGCGCAGGCGCACGCGAACGTCCAGCTCATTGGCACCCAGCTCGAGGCGGCGCATCCCCAGACCAACAACGCGCGCCAGATGGCGGCGGTGCCGACCGCACAGGTCAGGCTGCTCGTGCCGCAGGCCGGCGGCCTGCTCACGATGGGCGCGGCCGGGCTGATGGGTATCGTAGGTCTGGTGCTGCTGATTGCGTGCGCGAACGTGGCCGGCATGCTGCTGGTACGCGCCTCGTCGCGTGGCCGGGAGATCAGCGTGCGGCTCGCCGTCGGCGCCAGCCGGGCCAGGATCGTGCAGCAGCTGCTCTTGGAAGGGCTGTTCCTCGGTACGCTGGGCGCGGCCCTGGCAATGGCGATGGCCTGGGCGGTCATCCGCGGCCTGACGGCCGTGGAGTTGCCGGTGGGTCCGGTCGATATCGCCGTCGACCTGCGGCTCGACGCGCGCGTGCTCGGCTTCGCGCTGTCGGCGGCCGCGGTCACGGGAGTGCTGGCCAGCTTGCTGCCGGCGCTCAAGGCGTCGCGGACCAACCTGGTCGGCGATCTGCGTGGCGAGGCCCCGGTCGCCCGCGTTGGCCGACGCCGCTGGTCCCTGCGCGACAGCCTCGTCGTGGCCCAGGTAGCGCTCACCGTGGTGCTGCTGGTGGTGGCGGGTCTGCTGCTACGCAGCCTCGGCGCCTCCGAGCAGGCCGTCGTCGGCTTCCGGTCGCGCGGGTTGGCCACCGTCGCCTTCGACACCGACATGATGCGCTACGCACCTGCGCGCGGCCTCGAGTTCTGGCGCACCGCGCTGGCGCGCATCGAAGCGCTGCCGGGCGTGACGAGCGCGGCCACCGTGTCGCCGACCTTGCCGTTCACCTTCAACTTCAACCAGACCGAGATGCGGATCGACAACCGCACATACCCCGAAGGCCAGCGCGCCGAGACGCTCGAAAACGTGTCGGCCTCGCCGGGTTATTTCACCACGCTCGGCGCGCCTCTGATCGAAGGGCGCGACTTCAACGCCACCGACCGCGAAGGCGCGCCCGACGTGGCCGTCGTGAACGACACTATGGCTCGGCGCTTCTGGCCGGGGGAGTCAGCGCTGGGCCACACGGTGCAGACGGTGAGCACGAAGCGCACCTACCGGGTGGTCGGCGTGCTCGCGGACCACAAGCAGCACGGCGTGCTCGAACAGCCGGTGCCGTTTGTCTATTTCGCCTCGGCGCAGCGCCCGAGCCGCTACAACTTCCTGCTGGCGCGTACTGGCGGCGATGCCGGTGCACTGTTGACCGCGATGCGGCGCGAGCTGCTGGCGATGGAGCCTGGGCTGGTGGTGATGGACGCCAGTACGATGGACGAGCACATGGCGGCGTCGCTCCTGCCAGCGCGCGTCGGCGCGATGCTGGCCAGCGCCTTCGGCGGGCTGGGCACGCTGCTGGCAGCCATCGGCCTCTACGGAGTCATTGCCTTCTCGGTGGCGCGCCGCACCAAGGAAATCGGGCTGCGCATGGCGCTCGGCGCCGAGCCGTCGAACGTGATGTCGATGGTGATGCGTCAGGGCCTGGTTCTATTGGTGGCGGGCCTGGCCGTTGGCGCGGGCCTGGCCGCGGGCGTGGCGTTCCTGCTACGGGGACTGCTCTACGGCGTGACGCCGATGGATCCGTTGGCGTGGTCCGCCGCCGCGCTCGTGATGTTGGTGGCCGGCGCACTTGCCAATGTCGTGCCGGCACGGCGCGCGATGCGCGTCGAGCCACTGACCGCGCTGCGATCTGACTAGGCGGGGCGCGCGCCGAGGCCCTTGGCCAGCGCGTCGAAGGCCTGCAGCGTGCGGGCCAGCGCTTCGAACTCGGCGAGCGGCACCATGTTGGGGCCGTCCGACGGCGCGTGGTCGGGATCGGGATGCGTCTCGATGAACACCGCGGCCACGCCCACCGCCACGGCCGCGCGCGCCAGCACGGGCACGAACTCCCGCTGGCCGCCCGAACTGCTTCCCTGGCCGCCCGGCTGCTGTACCGAGTGCGTGGCGTCAAACACCACGGGTGCGCCAGTGGCGGCGAGCACCGGCAGCGCGCGCATGTCGGAGACCAGCGTGTTGTAGCCGAAACTCGCCCCACGCTCGGTGACGAGCACGTTGCGATTGCCCGCGCCCGTGATCTTGGCGACCACGTTGGCCATGTCCCATGGAGCTAGAAACTGCCCCTTCTTCACGTTGACCACGCGGCCCGTGTGGGCCGCGGCGACCAGCAGGTCAGTCTGGCGGCACAGGAACGCCGGAATCTGAAGGACATCCACGACCGTGGCGGCCGCGGCGCAGTGCGCTTCGGTGTGCACGTCAGTCAGCACGGGCAGGCCGGTCACCTCGCGGATCTCCGCAAACACCGGCAGGGCCGCCTCGAGT
>JANNEJ010000395.1:0-2491 GCA_031378585.1 Acidobacteriota bacterium
GCACGTCCAGCCGGCGGGGCGTCTCGGGTGCAGGCGTGCCCGAGGGCGGCGGCAGGTTCACGAGCACGCCGCCTTCGCGTACGAGCAGCACGCGCGCGTCTTCGACCTCGAGCGGCGTCAATCGCACGGTGCCGCGCACGACCGACCACGGCAGGGTGACGGCCACCAGTCGCGCGGTGAAAAACGGCGCGTCGGCGTGCCCTGGCGCCGACAGGCGCACGTCGGTGAGCGATACCCGGCGGGTGAAGAGGTTGAGATCGAGCCGGCCAGCCGTCAAGTCGAGTTGCCAGCGGTCGGCTACCTGCCGAACGACCCAGTCGCGGCTCCAGCGCGTGGCCGGCGGCGATTGCGCGAGCACAACCAACGCCCCGACGAGCGCGGCCACGGCCGCGACCGCCCAGGCGAGCCGGCCTGGGATCCTCCACCTCACCCCTCAATCATATCGTCGGGGACGCCGAGCCGCCGAGGTCCACGCGGCCCTGCGCGTGCCGCGATCGCTCAGGCGCGCAGCATGAAGTAGATTGCGACCCCGGTCACCGACACGTAGAGCCAGATCGGCAGGAACACGCGATTGAGCCGCCGGTGGCGTTCGAACTGCTTCGTGAACGCGAAGTAGAACGCCGTCAGACAACCGGGCACGACCGTGATCGACAAGATCACGTGCGACGCCAGTACCAGCAGGTAGAGCGTGCGGCCCAGGCCGTCGCCGGCGTACTTCGTGTCGCCATGCACGTAGTGGTACGACAGATAGCCCACAAGGAACACGGCCGACAGGGCAAAGGCCGTGACCATGCACAGCCGGTGGAGGTGCACGGCCTTGCGGCGGATGGCGACGTAGCCGGCAATCAGGCACGCCGACGCCAGCGCATTGCACGTGGCGTTCACGGCGGGCACAAACGACAGGTCGATAGTACCCGTGGGGCCGGCGTCGCGGCGCAGGATGTAGGCGATGAAGGCCACGGCCACGGCGGATACCGCGGCGTTCCAGGCGAAGAATGTGCGGTCGGCGCGCTCCATGCCCCTATTGTGGCGCAGCCACGGATTGCCGTGGATCCCTGCGCTCATGAGGACGAGCCGGCAGGGCGACACGAAGGTGATGCTTCGTCCCGCGACTCGTTAGGCTCGGCCGGCGAAGTCGCGCGTCTCGGTGTGCACCTTCACGCGCTCGCCGGTCTTGATGAAGAGCGGCACGTTGATCTTCAGGCCGGTCTCGGTGACGGCCACCTTGGTGACGCTGCCGCTGGCGGTGTTGCCGCGTGCGCCCTCTTCGGTGTCGGCAATGGTCATCTCGATGTGCGCCGGGAACTCGATCGCGATCGGATTGCCGTTGAACTTCTGCACCTTCACGACGACGTTGTCGACGAGCAGGCCCTTGTCGGCCCCAATCGTCTCGGCGGTGAGCGACACGGTCTCGAACGTCACGTCTTCCATGAAGAAGAACGCATCGCCGTCGGAATACTGATAGGTGGCCGGCACCTGCACCAGATCGGGTTCGGCGAACTTCTCGCCGGCCTTGAAGGTCTTGTCGAAGACGGCGCGGGTCAACAGGTTGCGCATCTTCAGCCGCACGAGCGTCTGGCCGCCGCGCGCCGTCGGCTTGCTGACCTCGACGTCGATGCAGTGGTACGGGGCGCCCTCGAACTCGAAGAACGTCTTGCGCTTGATTTCGATTGCTTCAATCAGACTGGCCATATGAACAGGACCCGGGACCGGGGAACACGAGCAGGAACAAGGCGGACGCCGTCCTTTCGTGCATGAAGGGAAGGTCCGACGGTCCATTCTAGCCGGGGCTGATAGGATGCTGCGCACATGTCGCAACTGCCGTGGTACCGCCAGGTGTCGAAGGTGCAGTGGAAGGCGTTCCTGACCACCTTTGCCGCCTGGGTGCTCGACGCCTTCGACTTCACGATTCTGACCTTCGTGCTGGCCGACATCCAGCAGAGCTTCTCCATCAACAAAGGGCTCGCCGGCCTGCTCGGCACGGTGACGCTACTCTTCCGGGTGGTCGGCGGCATCGGCGCGGGCACTTTGGCAGATCGCTACGGCCGCAAGGGGCCGATTCTTTTTTCGATTGCCTGGTACACGCTGTTTGCGTTCTTGAGCGGCGCGTCGAATTCCTACGTGATGCTGTTTGCGTTCCGCGGGCTCTTCGGCATCGGCATGGGCGGCATGTGGGCGGCCGGCATGCCCTTGGCGCTCGAACACTGGCCGCAACACCTGCGCGGCATCGCGTCAGGGCTCCTGCAGGGCGGCTACTCGTTCGGCTTCCTGCTCTCGTCGCTCGTCTACCAGCTGGGCTACCCGTACGTGAGTCATCGGCCCGAGTGGGCCTGGCGCGTCATGCTCTGGGCGGGCGTCGTGCCGGCGGCCATCGTGTTTGCCGTGATGTGGACGGTGCCGGAAAGCCCGATCTGGCTGGAGCGCCGGAAGACGCTGCTGGCACAGGGCGGCAGCGTGCGGCTGTCGCTCGGCCGGCTCTTTGACCGCGATC
>JANNEJ010000640.1:0-3645 GCA_031378585.1 Acidobacteriota bacterium
CCAAGCACTTGCAGGTGTCGCTCACGCGGGCGAAGTTCGAGTCAATCACGGCGGACCTCTTTGAGCGGCTCAAGGCCCCGTGTCTCAACGCGATCAAGGATGCGAAGATCGACCTCAGCAAGATCGACGAGGTCGTGCTGGTGGGCGGCTCCACCCGGATGCCCAAGGCCCAGCAGATGGCCAAGGACCTCTTTGGCAAAGAGCCCAACAAGAGCGTGAACCCCGACGAGGTCGTTGCGGTTGGAGCGGCGATCCAGGGCGGCGTGCTCATGGGCGACGTCAAGGACATTCTGCTGCTCGATGTGACGCCGCTTTCGCTGGGTGTTGAGACCCTGGGCGGCGTGATGACGAAGTTGATTGAGCGCAATACGACGATCCCGACGAGCAAGAAGGAGATCTTCTCGACGGCGGCCGACAGCCAGACGAGCGTCGAAGTGCACGTGCTGCAGGGCGAGCGCCAGTTCGCGCGCGACAACCGCACGCTCGGCAAGTTCCAGCTCGTGGGGCTGCCCCCGGCGCCGCGCGGCGTGCCGCAGGTCGAGGTCACCTTCGACATCGACGCCAACGGCATCGTGAACGTGTCGGCCAAGGACAAGGCCACGGGCAAGGAACAGAAGATCACCATCAGCGGCTCGAGCGGCCTGGCCAAGGACGACGTCGAGCGTATGGTGAAGGACGCCGAAGCACACGCGGGCGAAGACAAGGCCAAGCGCGAGCTGATCGACGCGCGCAACCAGCTCGACTCGCTCGTCTACTCGGTCGAGAAGACCCTGACTGAGTCGAAGGACAAACTGCCGGCCGGGGATGCCGACAAGGTGCAGGCGGCCCTCGACGCGGCGAAGGTGGCCGTGCAGGGCGACGACCACGCCGCGATCACGACAGCTGCCGCTGACCTGCAGAAAGCGTCGCATCAGATGGCCGAAGTGCTCTACAAGGCGACCCAGGCGTCAGGCGGCAGTGAGCCAGGCGCGCCCGGCGGTGACGCGGGCGGGAAGCCCGCCGACGGCGATGTCGTCGACGCGGAGTTCTCTGAGACCAAGTGATTCAGCCCCGGGGGCTGGGTGCTGGGGGCTAGGGCTCCCAAGAACTAGAACACGACGAAGACAAGGAGCTGACATGGCTGTCGTAGGATTCGACCCGTTTCGTGAACACGCGATGCTGATGGTGGCGGTGGAGTCATAGCGTGACCAGTTTCCTGCTGCATTGGCTGGTGCTGGCGGTGGCCCTGTGGGTCACCGCGCAGCTCGTGCCTGGCGTGACCGTGACCGGCTGGGGCGCGCTGGCCGTCGGCGCGGCCGTCCTGGGGCTGGTGAACACCGTGGTGCGCCCGGTGCTCACGTTCCTCACGTTGCCCCTCACGATTCTGACACTGGGGCTCTTCTACCTGGTGGTCAACGGGGCGGCGTTCGGTCTGGCCGCCGCGCTCGTGCCCGGCTTCGGGGTCCAGTCGTTCGTTGCAGCCATGCTTGGAGCGCTCGTGACCGGGCTGGCCGCCTGGGTCGTGGGCGCGGTCGTGACGCCTAAGCCCGGCCCCGCCCGGACACGACGGGATTGATTCCGCACACTGGAATTCGTTAGGCTGAAGCGCTATGTCCGATACCGAAAACGCTCTGGACGATCAGGCGGCAGCGTCGGTCGTGCGCCCGCAGGCCCGGCCCATCGAAAACCGCTTTCTGTATGTCGACGTCGCTGCGGCGCGTGCCAAGCAGTTGCGCAAGGGCGCGACCGTGCGTCTTGATGCCGGCACGCCGCACGCGGTGAAGCCCGAGCGGCTGGCCATGGAAGAAGTGAACCAGGGCCTGGTCGAATGGGATCTGCCCGAGTTCGCCGTGCTGCTCGAAAAAAGCCGCGCCTAGCAAGGAACCCGCTCGGGCGAGTACTCGTCCCCTCAAGTGGGCGGGGCACACCCGCCGTGGGAGGGGTGCATGGGTGCAGTGCTCGCGCTCGGTGCGGTCGGCATTGCCGGAGCTGCCGTGGTTGGCATCATCGGCCTGGTCTGGCTGGTGTTGAAGCTGGTGTTCCTGCCAGTACGTCTCGCAATCGGCGCCGTCAAGCTGGTGGTGAGACTGGCCGCGACGATAGTAGGCATGGTGGCCATGCTGGTGGTGGCGCCGGTTGTGGCCGTGGGCGTGGGCGGCGTCGTCGTCGTGGGCCTGGTCGTGGCCGCTCTCGCCGTGCTCCTGCCGCTCGTGCCGTTCCTGTTGCTTGGTCTGGTCGTGTGGTCGTTCATGAAGCGGCCGGCTGCGGTGGCCTGACGCGCGCTATCGTCTCTCGACGGCCGCCGGCGTCCGCCAGTGCCAGCCGGTGGCCTGCTGGAACGCCACACCCGCGCGGATGAGCGACGCCTCGTCCCACATCCTGGCTGCCAGCTGACACCCGATGGGCAACCCGTCCGGCGACAGGCCGCACGGCAGACTGACCGCCGGCACGCCCGCCCGATTGGCGCTCACGGTGAAGATGTCGGCGAGGTACATCTGCAGGGGATCGGCGGTCTTCTCTCCGAGCTTGAAGGCCGGGGTGGGCGTGGTGGGCGTCGCCACGACGTCGACCGACGCAAACGCCGACGCGTAGTCGTCGCGCACCTTGGCGCGCACCTGCTGCGCCTTCAGATAATAGGCGTCGTAGTAGCCGGCGCTGAGCACGTAGGTGCCGAGCATGATGCGCCGCTTTACTTCCGCGCCGAATCCTTCGTCGCGCGTGCGCTCGTACATGTCGCGCAGAGCATCGGTGGGACCAAGCGCCGTGCGGTAGCCGTAGCGGACGCCGTCATAGCGTGCCAGGTTCGAACTCGCCTCCGCGGTGGCAATCAGGTAGTAGACCGGGATGGCGAGCGGCGCGTGCGGCAGCGCGATGTCCACGATGGCGGCACCGCGATCTTTCCACACCGCGAGCGCCTCATCGAAGGCCCGACCGACCGAGCCGTCCACGCCCTCGATGAAGGCGCGCGGCACTCCGATGCGGAGTCCGTGCGCATCGCCTTCAGTGGTCCACGCCGGCACCGGCTGCGACGCGCTCGTGGCATCGTGCCCGTCCGGTCCTGCAATCACTGACAGCACCGCGGCCGCATCGTCGACCGTGACGGCAAACGGGCCGATCTGATCGAGCGACGACGCGAAGGCCAGCAGGCCGTAGCGCGAGACTCGTCCGTAGGTGGGCTTCAGGCCCACGATGCCGCAAAAGGCCGCAGGCTGACGGATCGACCCGCCGGTGTCCGAACCAAGCGCCGCGGGCACGGCTCGCGCGGCGACGGTGGCGGCCGAGCCGCCGCTCGAGCCTCCCGGGGCGCGGTCGATCGCCCATGGATTCGCGGTGGCGCCGTAGGCCGAGTTCTCGGTGGACGAGCCCATGGCGAACTCGTCGCAGTTGGTCTTGCCGACGACGATGGCGCCGGCGGCAGCAAGCCGCGCGACGACGGTTGCGTCGTAGGGCGGCACGTATCCCGCTAGCACCTTGGAGCCGGCCGTGGTCGGCACGCCCTTGGTGCTGTTGTTGTCCTTCTCCGCGATGGGCACGCCCGCGAGTGCGCCCAGCGTCTCACCGCGCGACCGCGCCTGGTCGATGGCGACCGCCTGTGCGAGCGCGCGCTCGGTGGCCACGGCCGTGAATGCCGCAAGCAAGGGCTCTTGACGCTGAATGGCCTCGAGT
>JANNEJ010000686.1:0-2208 GCA_031378585.1 Acidobacteriota bacterium
ATGAACGGCAGCGAGATCTCGGTCTCCATCGCGGCAGACAACTCAATCTTCGCCTTCTCGGCAGACTCTTTGAGGCGCTGGAGCGCCATGCGGTCTTTCGAGAGGTCGATGCCCTCGGCCTTCTTGAATTCGTCCACGAGCCAGTCGATGATCTTGTGGTCGAAGTCGTCGCCGCCCAGGTGGGTGTCGCCGTTGGTGGACTTCACCTCGACCACGCCCTCGCCCACCTCGAGCACCGAGATGTCGAAGGTGCCGCCGCCCAGGTCGTAGACGGCGATGGTCTCGTCTTTCTTCTTGTCGAGGCCGTAGGCGAGCGCCGCCGCCGTGGGTTCGTTCACGATGCGAAGCACATTCAGGCCCGCGATCGTGCCGGCGTCCTTG
This sequence comes from Acidobacteriota bacterium, assembly GCA_031378585.1. Lineage (GTDB taxonomy): Bacteria > Acidobacteriota > Vicinamibacteria > Vicinamibacterales > UBA2999 > CADEFD01. The sequence continues at coordinate 382 of JANNEJ010000686.1, forward strand.
GTGGCCTGGCGTTGCGCGTCGTTGAAGTAGGCGGGTACGGTGATCACGGCGTCGGTGACGGGCTGACCGAGGTGGTCTTCCGCCGCCTTCTTGAGCTTGCCGAGAATCATCGCGGAGATTTCGGGGGGCGAGTACTGCTTGCCGCGCACATCCACCCACGCATCGCCGTTGTCGTTCTTGGCCACCCGGTAGGGCACGCGCTTGGTTTCTTCGGCGACTTCCGAAAACTTCCGCCCCATGAAGCGCTTGACCGAGAAGACGGTATTTTCGGGATTGGTAACCGCCTGACGCTTGGCGACCTGCCCGACCAGCCGATCGCCGTCCTTGGCCACGGCCACCACCGACGGCGTCGTGCGGGCGCCCTCCTGGTTGACCACCACGACCGCTTCGCCGCTTTCCATTACCGCGACGACGGAGTTGGTAGTGCCGAGGTCGATGCCGATTACTTTGCCTTTGGTTGCCATGTCTCTATGTCCCCTGTCTGAACTGAGACGAGTGTAGCATGAGATTAGTTTCACAAAGGCAGATTATCTTACTCGTGCACGCTCATATATTGATTCCAGTCGCCGGTCGACGCTCCGCGCCACCGCTCTCCTGACGATGAGCGTCTGGCCGACGCCGTCACGGTGCGCGCCCGAGGTGGGATCGGCGCATTACAATGGGACCGTTCAGATCGCAACCCCATATGCGCCCCCTTACACGACTGCCCGTTTCGTCCGACGTCGGCGATGTCTCGCCCGACGTGCGGCGCTTGTTCGAGGAGCTCGCCCGCCAGCGGCCGGAGCGGCGCCACCAGCTCACCGGCGAGTGTCTGCCGCTGCTCGACGTCTTCGAGACCGTCGACGCCTTCGACCTGCTCCTCGACCTGCCCGGCGTTCCTGCCTCCAACCTGCGCATCCTTGTCAAGGCAGGCATAGTCATCATCGCGGGCGAGAAAGACCGCCCTGACCAGTCGGCCCGCGGCCATGCCAGCTTCCATCTTGTCGAGCGCGATTTCGGGCGCTTCGCCCGCGCCGTGCGCGTGCACGCATCCATCGATGCGGCAAAGGCCACCGCCACATTGAGGGACGGCGAGCTGCGCGTGCGGCTGCCAAAGCTCAACGAGCGGCGGGGCCAGGCCATCATGGTGCCTGTGACGTCGGACGCGGTGCGATGAAGCTGCTCTTCATCGGCGACATCGTCGGACGTCCTGGCCGCGACCTGGTCCGCACGGGCTTGCCGGTCATCGTGGCGCACTACGGCATCGACTTCGTGATTGCCAACGGCGAGAACGCCGCCGCCGGCTTCGGCATCACTCGCGACATCGGCGAGCAGCTCTTCTCCTACGGCATCGAGGTCATGACCTCGGGCAATCACATCTGGGACAAGAAGGAAGTGCTCGACTACCTGCCGCGCGAGCCGCGCCTGCTGCGCCCCGCCAACTTCCCCGCCGGTGCGCCAGGCCACGGCGCGTATCTGGCCACCGCCAGGAACGGCGTGAAGGTGGGCGTGGTCAATGTGATGGGCCGAGTGTTCCTCGCCAGCATCGACGACCCGTTCACGACGGCGTCGCGCGAGGTCGCGCGCCTCAGGTCCGAGGGCGCGCAGCTCGTCTTTGTCGACGTGCACGCCGAAGTCACCTCCGAGAAAATCGCCATGGGCTGGTATCTGGACGGCGCGGCCACCGCCGTCGTCGGCACCCACACGCACGTGCAGACCGCCGACAACCGGGTGCTGCCCAAGGGCACGGCGTATCTCACCGACGTGGGCATGACGGGGCCCCACGACGGCGTCATTGGCGTCGAAAAGGCGCCCGTCATCGCCAAATTCTTGAGCGGCCTGCCGGCC
>JANNEJ010000693.1:0-2025 GCA_031378585.1 Acidobacteriota bacterium
GCGACAGCGTGGGCGAGTTCATGGCCTCCGCGCTGGATGCGGCGGCCGGGTCCATCGCTTTTGCAAGGCCGAAGTCGAGCACCTTCACCGTGCCGTCAGGCCGCACCTTGATGTTGGCGGGCTTCAGGTCGCGATGGACGATCCCCTGCTCGTGCGCGGCCGCAAGCGCGTCGACAATCTGCTTCGCGATAGGCAACACCTCGTCGAGCGGCATTCCGGCCTGCCGCGCCGAAGCGCCAGGGGCGCGGAGGCGGGCGATTCGCTGCGACAGGTCGTCGCCCTCGACCAGCTCCATCACGAGCGCTCGCACGCCACTCGCCGGACCTGAGCTCGAGGGGGACTCTTCGAGCCCATAGATGTGCGCGATGTTGGGATGGTTCAGCGACGCCAGGGTCTGCGCTTCGCGCGCGAACCGCATCAGCCGATCCGCGTCGTTGGCGAACAGGTCGGGGAGCACCTTCAGCGCGACATCGCGATTCAGCTTGGTGTCGCGCGCCCGCCACACCTGTCCCATCCCGCCCTGGCCGATCTTGGCGATCACCTCGTAGACGCCGAGTCGCGTGCCAGGGGTAAGGGCCACGGTGTGCTACTGCTTGCGCTCTGGCGCCCAGTTGAGGATGACGGTCAAGGCTGGACGCGTCGGCTGGTCGACCACGGTGTTGACGAAGAAGCGCTGGCCGTCGGCCGTGACGGCGTAGTCGCCGGGGTACGGCGCACTCGTTTCGGGGACGTCCACGTCGAAGAGGGCCTGCGGCGTGCCTGCCGTGAACGCGGGGCCGTCCGTCGTCACCGGCACGGCGGTCAGCTTTCCGTCGGTGGCGATGTAGAAGAGTTCCTTGCCGTCGCCCCGCCACTCTGGTTGCATGCCGCCGGCGAGCGAGACCTGGGTTTGCCCGCTCGCGGCAGGAAACGGGCGGACGTAGATCTCGAACCGGCCGGATTCATCCGACGCGTAGGCCATCCAGCGACTGTTCGGCGAGAAGCGTCCCTGCACTTCGTTGAACGGCGTGGCAAGAAACGCACTCGGCGTGCGTTCACCTGTCAGCGGCAACACACCGAGATCGTATCCGTTGGAGGATCCGGCGTGAAACACGAGAAACCGCTCGTCACGTGACACGTCGAGCGGGTAGGCTGTCGTGCCCGAGAACTGGGCACTCTCGACGAAGAGCGCCTCCTTTCCCCCAAGCGTCTTCTCGAACACCGTCGTCGAACCAAATCGGCTCGACCCGAAGAACAGGCGGCCGCTGCCAGGAGGCCAGACGGGAAACCAATCCGTTCCCGGGTCGGAGGTCGCGCGCGACAGCGCGCTCCGGGCCAGGTCGAGCACCCAGAGGTCAGAGTTGCCGCTCGGTTGGCCGATCGTCATCGCCAGGCTCTTCTGATCGGGCGACAGCCGCGGCGTACGATACATGCCTGGCGGGGTCGGTGCCCAGTCTGCCGCGCCACCGCGAACGAGCTGCTGCACGCTCGTGGTCAAGACGACGCCGGGCCCATGCGCGACGACGCCAGTGGCCGACACGGTGACGGCCGCATACCCCAAGGCATCGTAGTAGCCGACGCCATCCGTCACGCGCGTCGGTTCGCCTATCGTACGAAGCCCCTGCACATCGAAGGCCTGTGCGAACAGCGAGCCCGCCTGCATCAACCACAGGAAGCCTGACGAGTAGACCCCCATCGATCGCGTGCCGACGACTCGCGTCGTCTTGGACGAGTCGAGGCTGCCGACATAGATTCCCGAGTGCTCCACCGGTGTCGTGCTCCGCTGGTAGTACAGAAACTGCCGCCCGTCAGGCAGGAACTGAGGGAAGTAGTGCGCGATGGCGCCCTGGGCCGGATCAAATGTCGTCAGCGGTGTGACGGCGCCCCCTGAGGCGGCGACTCGCACGAGCGGGCTGTTGATGTTCTGGGCAAACACAATGACGCCATCGGTGTTCCACGAGCCGCCGCGACCGGAGGTGGCGTCGCAGAGCACCAGCGGCGCGCCACCGGCGATGTCGATCTTCTTGAGCCTGCCGGTGGCGAAGA
>JANNEJ010000730.1:0-1995 GCA_031378585.1 Acidobacteriota bacterium
GTCTGCCGGTGTACGTGCTGCTCACGACGCTACTCTTTGCGGGCCATCCCGCCGCCGCCGGGCTGGTGTTTGCCGGCTGCTATCTGCTGGGCGCCGGCGCAGCGCTCTTCACCGCGAAGCTCTTCGGCAGCACCATCCTGAAGGGGCGACCCAGGCCGATGATTCTCGAGATGCCGTCGTACAAGCGGCCCTCGGTGCGCAACGCGCTGCTGACCGCGCGGGATCAGGGACTGGCGTTTCTCACCACGGCTGGCACCGTGATCGTGGCGATCTGCATCGTGATGTGGTGGCTGAGCGCGTACCCGCATGTCGACACGCCCGCCCGCGCCGTGGAACTGCGCAGCGCGGCTACTGCGGTCGGTCTGGCGCCGGAGCAGGCCGAGGCGCTGCGTGCCGACGCCGACGCCGTGCAGACGAGGGCCTCGCAGATCGGAAGCTTCGCCGGGCGCATCGGCCACACGCTGGAGACGGGCTTCCGGCCGCTCGGCTTCGATTGGCAGCTCACGGTGGGGGTGCTCACGAGCTTCCTGGCGCGCGAGGTGTTCGTGTCGACGATGTCGGTGCTGGCGGCCGGGCAGGCGGCGACCGATGTGGACGAGGGCGTGGTCACTCGCATTCGCAGCATGACGCGCGACGACGGCACGCCGGTGTTCACGCCGGCAACCGCGGCCTCGGCGCTGGTGTTCTTCGTGCTCGCGATGCAGTGTCTGCCGACCCTGACCGTCACGCGCAAGGAAACGGGTAGCGTGAAATACGCGGCGCTGCAGCTCTTCTACATGACAGGCTTGGCATACGTGGCCGCGTTCCTGCTCTATCAGGGTCTGCGCGCGTCAGGCGTGGCCTGAGGAATGCCGATGATGCCCATGGACTTGCTGCAGGACGCGATCGTGGCGCTGGTGGCGGTAGCCGCCGCGGTTGTCTTGTTCCGGCGCCTCGCGGGCTTCGCGCGTCCGGCTGACGCCGCGCCCGGCTGCGCCAACTGCCCATCGGGCGGCGGATCGTGTCACACAGCTCCACCGGCCGATGCGCCCTCCGCCGGCCCAGAGCATCCGCTCGTGTTCATGCGCCCGCCGCAACGCTAGCCTGGCGGGTCACACCGGGTCGTCGAGCGCCGCGTCAACTTTCGTCGCGCCCGCTGCGTAATCCGGACCCGCCGGCCCAGCCAAGCGCTGCATCTTGCGTCCAAGCCAAATCGCGTTGACGGCCGACAGACTGGCCAGCACCACTGCCACCGACGAGATGCCCGCCACCCCCACGCCCAGTGCCGCCAGCGGCGCAAACGCCCACGCGCCGATTTGATCGCCCGCGCGGTACACGACGGTGTCGATGAAGGTCTTGGCCTTGTAGCGATCGCCACGCGGCACCACCGTGAAGAGCACCTCACGCGTCGGGCGCGCCACGGAGAAGTTGCCGGCGCGCCGTAGCACCTGGAACGTCATGAGCACGGCAATGGTCGGCGCCAGGCCCAGCACGCCAAAGCCGACCATGCTCAGCACCGGCAGAAACGCCAGCGCCGCTGCCACGCCCCAGCGCTTCACGGCGCGGCCCGTGGCGAAGGTCTGCGTGATGAGCGTGACCACGTTCACGGCCAGGTCGATGTTGGCGAAGTAGCGCGTGCGTTCGGCGCGGTCTGTGAACGCGGCGTCCACGATGGCGGCCTGCTGGAAGTACAGGAAGGTCGTCAGCACGGTGAAGAAGAGCATGTTGAGCGTGACGTTCAGCAGATAGGGATCGGCGAACGCGCGCCGCATGCCGTCCCAGATCGTGCCGCCGATGGCGTATTCGGGGCCGGCCGGGAAGGCCGCCGCGCCGTCTTCCTCGTATGTGGCCGTGCGCGGCAGTGCGAACAGTCGCCGCGCTGAGAACGCCGCCACCTCGAGCAGCCCGGCCGAGACCAATAACAGGTTCGCCGCGCCGAGTACGCCCACGAGCTGTCCCGTGATCGCCGCGCCCGTGATGCCGCCGATCGTGCCGCCGGCGCCGATGAAGCCGAAG
>JANNEJ010000818.1:0-3333 GCA_031378585.1 Acidobacteriota bacterium
AACTGCCGCGCAGCGCTACGCCACCGTCTTCCCTGACTACTTCGCCATGGCGCTGGGCGACGCCGCGTCAGATCTCGACAAGAACGGCCGCACGTCCATCTGGGAGCTCTTCGCCGCCGCCAGCGGCGGCGTGGCCCGTCACTACACCGAGCGCGCGCAGCTCACCACCGAGCGTGCGATCCTGACGGACACCGCCGAGCGCGCAGGTGTGCAGGCCACGGCCACGGGTTTACAGGGCACGATGGCGCGGGGGCTCTACCTCGACCGCGACAGCGCCACGGAGAGCGCGGACCCCGTGGTGCGCGAGCTCATCGGCCGCCGTCGCGCGCTCGAGGTCGATGCCGAGGCGCTCATCCAGAAGAAGCCGGGGGCGGATCCCGCGACCTGGTCGGCCGAGTTCGAGCGGCTCATGATCGAGTTGGCCCGCGTCTCGCGCGAGATTCGTCAGCGCTCCTGACCGCCCCACCACTCCACGCGACCACGCTCGGGCCGCTGGAACAGGAAGAGCAGCAACACGCCCGCCCCAAAGCCGGCGATGTGCGCCCAGAAGGCGACCCCGCCAGCGAGCTGTCCCTCGGCCGGCGGCGCCAGCGACCCCAAGCCATTCACAAACTGCATCACGAACCACAGGCCGAGCAGATACACGGCCGGAATTTCGATGAGCGTGAGCGGAAACGGGAAGAGCGTGAGCACGCGCGACTTCGGGTAGAGCACGAAGTAGGCACCCATCACCCCAGCCACCGCGCCGGACGCGCCGACCATCGGCACCATCGAATCGGCCGACACGAAGGTCTGGGCCAACGCGGCCGCCACGCCGCAGAGCAGGTAGAAGGCCAGGAAGCGCCCGTGGCCCATGCGGTCCTCGACGTTGTCGCCAAAGATCCACAGATACAGCATGTTGCCGACCAGGTGCATCAGACCGCCGTGCACGAACATCGACGAGCCCACGGCACTCCAGGTGAAGTTGGCCGGCACGAGGCCAAACGTGTGGATGAAGGCCTCGAGCGCCCCGTCGGAGAGGCCCATTTCGCGCAGGTAGACCAGCGTGTTCAGGGCGACCAGCGCCACGGTCACTCCAGGCCAGGTCCGGGAGGGACTGACGTCGCGAAGGGGAATCATCGTGCGGTGGCTCCGGCCACTAGTATTGCGTATGCTGACAGATGACCCCAAGTGAGGGAGTCTGTCCAGTCATGCGCTGCCGATTCTGCGACACCGACATTGCCGCCAAAGCGATCATCTGCTACCGCTGCGGGCGCGCCACGGCTGACCCGCGGGTGGCGCCGCCATCAGTGCGCCACGGCCCGAGCGGCGCGGCGGCACTCGCCGCGACCCTCGTGCTTGGCGCGGTCGCTGCGTATCTGCCAGTTGTTTTCGACGGGACGGAGCTCTGGGTTGGCTGGGCCGGTCTGGCTGCCGCGGCCGGGGCTGCGGCCAGTGCATGGTGGCGCAGGCGGGGATAAGGGCGCAGGCGGTCTGGCGCTGCTGACCGCATCGGGCTTATGATCGACAAGATCCCATGGCTGAACCACGTCTCGAAGTGAACGACGGCCTCGGCCGTCGCGTCATCCCCATCGACAAGCCGGTGCTGACCATTGGCCGCCGCACCGAGAGCGACGTGCGGATGGTCGGCACCGACGTGTCGCGCGAACACGCCGAGATCGTACAGCTCGACGGGCACATGCTGATCAAGGATCACGGTTCCCGCTACGGCACCTTCGTCAACGGCGAGGCCATCACTGAGCACCAGCTGAAGCACGGCGACAGGGTGCAACTGGGCCGCACGGGTGGCGCCGAGATCACGTTCCTGACCGACGACCTACCGTCGTCGGGCGACACCTCATCGGTTGGCACGGCCGTGGGTGATATCCGGCAGATGGCGGCCCTGCTCGAAGGGCTGCGCGCGCTGGGGTCGGGCCGCGTGCTCGACGAGGTGCTGGCATTGGTGCTCGACACCGCCATCGGCGTCACCGGCGCCGAACGCGGCTTCATCATGCTGGCCGGCGAGGATCGCGCCCTCGAGATGAAGCTGGCGCGCGCGCGTGGTCGCGTCACGCTGCCCGGCAATCGCTTCGACATGAGCCGCAAGATCCCTGAAGAGGTGTTCGCAACCAGTGAGCTGAAGGTCGTGGCCGACCTGCTCGACGGCGACCTGGCACAGGACCATCGCGGTACCGTCGCCCTGGGGATCCGCCATGTGCTGTGCACGCCGCTACGGCTCGTGCGCTATCTCGACCGTCCTGACATGGCGCCCGAGGCGCGCGCCATCGGCGTGCTGTATCTCGACAGCCGCGAGAAGGGCTCGTTCCTGTCGGGATCCACGCGCGGCGCGCTCGAGACGCTCGCCACGGAAGCGGCGGTGGCGATCGAGAACGCCCGGCTCTATCGCGAGACGATGGAGAAGGCGAAGATGGAGCAGGAGATGCGGATCGCGGCGGAGATCCAGCAGGCGCTCCTCCCCAAGGCTGGGCACTCCGGCGCCTTCTTCCGCACTTCGGCCTCCTCGATTCCGTGCCGCTCGATCGGCGGCGATTTCTACGACTACGTCGACCTGCCGACCGGGGCGTTCGGGTTCGCGCTCGGCGACGTCGCGGGGAAGGGCCCACCGGCCGCGCTGCTCAGCGCGATGATGCAGGGGATCTTCGCCGCGCAGGCCGCCGCCAGCGACACGCCCAGCCAGACGATCAAGCGGGTGAACCTCGCCCTCTACAAGCGCGGCATCGAATCGCGGTTCGTCACGCTGATGTACGGCTCGCTCGAGCCGGACGGTCGTCTGACGTATTGCAACGCCGGCCACAACCCGCCGCTGGTGGTGGGAAAGGGGGGCGTGCGCCGTCTCGAGGTCGGCGGCCCGATCGTCGGCCTGTTCGAGCACGCGGCGTTCGAGGAAGAGACCGTCACCCTGTCGCCGGGCGACTGGCTGATCGTGTTCAGTGACGGCGTCTCGGAAGCGATGTCGGTCAGCGGCGACGAGTACGGCGAGGAGCGCATCCTGGCGGTCGTCGACAAGCAGCCTGAGTTATCCCCTGCCGATCTGCTCAAGGCGATTTTTGCCGACGTGCGCACGTTCACGAAGGGGGCGGCCCAGAGCGACGACATCACCGCGCTCGTGCTGCGATACGGACCTTCCGCCTGAAGCCGGAAGCTACGAGCTTCATGTATTGAGATCCTGTAGCTTCCGCCTTTAGGCGGAAGAAACCGATGACTCGAATCGAAAAGCGACTGCTGATCCTCTGGTTCGCGCTGGCGTTGGTCGTCTGGAACGGCGTCTACGACATGCGCATGCACGACACCACGCGCGGATTCCTGCTCGAGTCGGCGCTGGCGCAGGCCGGG
>JANNEJ010000843.1:0-4828 GCA_031378585.1 Acidobacteriota bacterium
CGCCGGCAAGTCAGACCGTCGCGCCGGGACAGCCCCTCATGACGCGATAGTCGCAGGCCGGCCTGGCGCGTCGATCGACGACGGGCGTCCGTGGCCGCGCCGTCCCCGGTGGTTCAGAGACGGAGCAGACTACCGAATGGCCAGCGGCGCGTCGTTGCGCCACCGCGCGTAGCTGGCGACCGACACGCAGAGGCCGACGCCGTCGGCCACGCCGCAGACACGATCGCCCACCGTGGCCGGCGACGGCAGCAGGTCCGGGGCCATCACATACAGAGCCCCGGGGTCACGCAGGCCAGCCTCCACGTCGCGCGCGAGTGCGTCGCAGTACTCGGCGGCGCGATTCCGGTCGTAGCGCGCCGTGGCGCCCGCGTTAATGGCCAGGCGCTCGCGGCCTGCAAGCAGCAGGAAGGGCAGAACGTCGAGCACCCCCTCGCGCGCGCACAGGTTCGAAGGCACCAGGACGAGGCGCTGGTAGTGGCGCGGCGCCACCGCCGACACGCGGCTCACGAGCGGGTCCCGGTAGCAGAGCGGCCAGATCATCCGCCCGCTGCTGCGGAACGTAGTCAGCGGCCCCCAGAGGCGCTCGTCGTAGGAACCAGAGCACCCAGGGCCCAGCCGTCACGACCGGCCCGAGCGCCAGGGCGGTCAACACAAAAAGCGCGAGCGCAAGCGGCACGTGCCGGGCCACCGCGCCGGGCGCCGGCCACCACCCGCTCACGATGCCCCCGGCGATCACGACCAGGCCGAGCGCCAGGAGGCCGAGGCCGAGATAGGCGTAGCCTTCATACTGCGCCGGGCTCGCGTAGCGGAGCGGTCCCGGCGACAGCCAGGTGTTGGCCTCGGTCGGCATCACGACGGTGAGAAGGTTCGCCGAATAGGCGCCGAAGCCGCCCATGGTCAGGCCGGCTGCGGACGGCACAATCAAGCTGCCGGACTGCCACAAGCCAAGCCATGCCGCGCCCAGGCACCGACGCGACGCCACGACGGCCGGTCGGCGTCGTCCAAGAGCGAGAGCCACAGGGCGGCGAGCAACACCCAGTGAGCCGACAGCGCGGCGTGGCCGAACCGGATGGCGAGCGGCGGACTGAGAACGAACAGCATCGCGCCGATCAGCTGGCGGCCGGGATGCAGCGTGACCAGCCGCATCAGCAGCGCGCCGAACCGTCCCTGCAGCGCGAAGCACGTCACCAGCCAGATGCCGATGAACTGAAACGTCGCCTGCAGCAGCGGGTCGAGCAGCTTGAAGAGGGCCGAGGCGAGGGGAATCGAGTCGGTGAGGCCAACGGAACTGCCCACCGGCCAGATGCGATGCGGCGTGGCCCCGAGGGGCAGCGTCCACGGGCTGGTGCGGTAGGCGTGCCAACCGAGGAAGTGCAGGGCGAAGTCACCCCTCATGAGCCACTCGGTGTGTAGCGGGTAAATACGCTCCGCGCCGAACACGGCGGTTGCGCCAATCGCCGCCATCGCCGCGGTGGCAGCCGGCACTGGTGGTGGCCCGTGGGCGGCGGCAGCCATCGGCGGGCCTCAGCGACCGCCGGGTCCGCGCAGCACGCGTCCAGCACGGACGCCGGTGTGCGCGCCCTTGGCGATTGTGAGCTGGCCGTTGACGAGCACGTAGCGGACGCCCACGGAGTAGTGGTGCGGGTCTTCGAAGGTCGCCTGGTCGGCGATCGTGGCCGCGTCGAACACCGTGACGTCGGCGATCATGCCGGCCTTGATCACGCCGCGATCTGCGAGCCCGAGCCGCGCCGCGGGAAACGACGTCATCTTGCGGATCGCCTCTTCGAGCGTGAGCACGCCGCGTTCGCGCACGTAGCGGCCGAGCACGCGCGGATAGGTGCCGAAGGCGCGCGGGTGCGGGGCGCCCTCGCCCGGCTTCGTAAGGCTGCCGTCGGAGCCAATCATGCCGACGGGCGACCGCAGGAAGCGCTCCACGTCGGGCTCATCGTAGGCGTGGAAGATGGCGCTGCAGCCGCCCTCGAGCTGCAGCTCGATCACCATGTCGGCCGTGGCCGACTGGGTGATCGGCTGCTTCGCCGCGGCGAGCAGGTCCTTGAGGGACTTCCCGGCTAGCGATGGATCGTGGCCGCAGCGCACGAGTTGGATACGCGAGGGGTCGTCGCCGAAGCGCTCGTCGATGAACGCGAGCATGCCGGTCTTGATCTCGCGGCGCTGGCCGGGGCTCGCGAGCCGCTCGTTGAGCTTGTCGTCGGCCAGGGCCCAGCGCGGGAAGATGAGGGACAGGCCGGTCTGCGACGCGGTGTAGGGATACTGATCGAACGTCACGTCCACGCCCCGCTTGCGCGCGGCCGCGATGAGCTCGAGCGACTGCACGCTCTGCCCGAACTGCTTCCGTCCTCCCACCTTGTGGTGGCTGATCTGCACCGGGATCTTCGCGCGCTCGCCGATCGCGATGGTCTCGCGCACCGAGTCGAGCACGCCGCCGCCCTCGTCGCGCATGTGCGAGATGTAGATGCCGCCATACCCGCCGGCCGTCTGCGCAAGCGAGACAATCTCGTCGGTGGGCGTGTAGGTGCCGGGCACGTAGGCGAGTCCGGTCGAGAGCCCCATGGCGCCGTCGCGCATGGCGGTCGCGACAAGCGTCTGCATTTTCGCTATCTCGGCCGGCGTGGCCTTGCGATTCGCCGTGCCCATGACGGCCTCGCGTACCGTGCCTTGCCCGACAAAGAGCGCCACGTTCGGCGACATCGTCGCCGCCTGGAGCTGTTCGAAATAGGGCGCAAGCGGCAGAGGCGAGCTGCCGTCATTGCCGTCCACGACCGTGGTCAGGCCCTGCAGCAGGTAGCCCTCGGCCGTAGGCAGCTCGAAGAGGCGCGCGCGGGCATGCACGTGCGGATCGATGAACCCGGGCGCCACGACCAAGCCGCTCACGTCGATGCGGCTGGTGGCGGCCACCTCGCGCAGGTCGCCGATCCGCGCGATGCGGTCGCCGCGGATGCCGACATCGGCGAAAAACCACGCGGCGCCGGTGCCGTCGACGACGCGGCCGCCGGCGAGCACGAGGTCAAGCGCCTCAGCTGGCTGCCGCGCCACGAGACGCGTGGCACCGGGCCACGCGAGGGTCGCGAGGGCGATCGTGACCAGAAGAAAGCGAAGGACGCTGGGCGGCGAGGACACGCCCGAGACCATAGCATCTGCCGGAGTACGCAGATCCTGCATTCGTCACGGGACGTAACGGTGACAGGCCCCGTTACGTTTCGTTACGCTTGGTGACGACCAGCGAGCCAGCCGTCACGGTCGGCCTCGAACCAGGCCATCGGGCCCTGGTCGGCGTAGGCGGAATGCGCGAACAGGCGCTCGCCGTTGCGCCGCAGGCCGGCTTTGACGAGTACGCGCTGTGACGCGATGTTGCCGAGATTGGTGATGGCCGCAATCACCGGCAGGTGCAGCGTCGCGAAGCCGTAGCGCAGCAGGCCCATCGTCATCTCGGTGGCGTAGCCCTTGCCCCACGCGTCGGCAAACAGCGCATAGCCGACCTGGATGTCGGACTCGCCCTGGATGTGGTTGAGTACGTGGAACCCGACGCAAAGACCGGAAGCGCGCTCCACGGTGGCCCAGATACCGAGACCGGGATGCTGACCGTAGTACTCCAGAATCCGCGTGCGCAGCATGGCGTCGGTGGCGCTTCGGCTCTTCACGCCGCCCAGGAACTCGGTGACGCGTGGATCGCTGCCAAGCTGGTCGAGCGTGTCGAGGTCGTCGAGCGTGAAGCGGCGCAGCGACAGGCGGCTGGTCAGGAGCGTGTCGCCGGGATGAATCACTCGACTCTCGGGCGATAGGCCGTGCGGCTCCGGCTACGCGCGTCTGCCGACGACGGCCTTCAGGTCGAAGTCGCCGCCCAGCTGCTGCACGAGCGACAGCAGACCGGTGTAGAGGAACCCCACCTGGAACAACATCAGGAACGGCACGGTGCCATAGATGCCGCTTGCCAGCGCGTAGAACAAAATGCCGGTGAAGTAGACCCCGAGGGCCACTTCGATGATGGGCTGAACCGTCACCGCCTGGCGGTAGTTCTTGCCCATCCACTCGCCGCTGCCGCCCTCGATGTGGTACTTGGGCGTGCGCTTGAACTCGCTCGGCTTGTGGAAAACGGCCTCGAGCACGGCCTTCGTGTTGTTCACCGCCAGCCCGATGCCAATCGACATCAGGATCGGCAGGTAGCGCAGGCGCTCGGTCCAGGTCTGCGGATACAACTCGCGCTGGCACACCATGTAGAAGTTGGCCACCGACGCCGTGGCTGCCAGGAACAGCGGCACGTCGATGAGCAGCATCTCGTACCAGCCCATGTTGTAGCGGATGATCATCGACGGGGCCATCAGCACCGACAGCACGCACATGAGCGGGTAGTTGAAGTTGGCCGACAGGTGGAAGAACGCCTCGGCCTTCACCTTGAAGGGCTGATCCGACTGCAGGATCTGCGGCATGAGCTTCAAGAAGGTCTGGATGGAGCCCTTCGCCCAGCGATGCTGCTGGCTCTTGAAGGCGTTCATCTCGACCGGCAGTTCCGCCGGTGCGACATGGTCTGGCAGGAACACGAACCGCCAGCCCCGGAGCTGCGTGCGGTAGCTCAGATCGAGGTCCTCGGTCAGCGTGTCGTGCTGCCAGCCGCCGCCGTCGATGATGGCGGCCTTGCGCCAGATGCCCGCCGTGCCGTTGAAGTTGAAGAAACAGCCGCCGCGGTTGCGGCTGCCGTGCTCGAGCACGAAGTGCGCGTCGAGCAGGATGGCCTGAATCTTCGTGAGGAGCGAGTAGTCCTCGTTCACGTGTCCCCAGCGCGTCTGCACCATCGCCACCTTGGCGTCGGTGA
>JANNEJ010000430.1:0-8814 GCA_031378585.1 Acidobacteriota bacterium
GCCGCCTTGTTGACCGGCGCGGTCGCCACCGCGTGCACCTTGCCAGCCCTTGCGTCGTCGACCGCCCGCACGATGGCCTCGAAGGCGGCGCGGCCGGCCACGGCGCTGACCGCGCCAATTGGGAAGGGCCCCGAGGGCTTCGGGGCGTAGATGACCGGCTCGCAGACCTCGAGCACGCGTGGATCGGCCGCCGCCTTCTCGGCAATCTCGGGGCCGATGCCAGCCGGATCGCCTCCGGTAATCGCGACGCGGGGTTTCATGAGCATCTCAGGATAGCAAGATAGGTCGAGCGATGCGGGTTATCCCGTCTCTACAATTCCGCTGCCACCCACTCTGCGACGAGCTTGGTGCCGGCGTTGCGTTCGAGTGCCGCCAGGGCCCGGTCGAGCGTGGCAAACGCCTTTCGCGCGGATGGTGCGACCAGGGTGCGGGCAAGGCGGTCGAGCCGGTCAGCGATGTCGCCATTGGCCAACAGGCGCCGGTCCGATCCGGCGTGCAGCGCGGAGAGATCGCGCACGATCGATGAGGCCAGGCGCAGCACCGCGGCCATCTCCTGGCGCGATCGCTCGGGTTTGGTGCCGACGACCGCCTTCGCCACGGCTATGCGGCCGGCCAGGTCGCGCTCGCCCGCGGCGCCAAGCAACTGCAAGGCCGCATCCCTCGTCTCGGTCAGGTCGCTCGAGCCGAGCGCCAGGGCCGTGCCCACGCTGCCGTCGGCCAGACCGGCCAGCCGTTGCGCGTCGGCGGGCTCGCAGGCGTGGTCACGAACGAGCAGCTGCGCCACTTCATCCAGAGTGAGCCGGCCGAAGGTGAGGCGCATCGTGCGCGACCGCACGGTGCGCAGCAACGCATCGGGCGCGGCCGACGTGAGCACGAATACCGTGCCTGGCGGCGGCTCCTCGAGCGACTTCAACAACGCGTTCTGCGCTGGCTCGACCAGCGCGTCGGCGTCGCGAATGAGCACCACACGGCGCTTGCCCTCGAACGGACGATAGCCACAGTCCTCGAGTACCTTGCGGACCTCGTCGATCTTGATCTTGCCGGTGTCGTCGGCCACGACGGGCCGCACGTCCACGTGCACGCCGCGGGCAATGCGATCGCACGACCGGCAGGTGCCGCACGCATCGCCGTCAACCAGCGCCTGGCAGTTCAGCGCCTCGGCGAGCGCGCGCGCGGCCCGCCACTTGCCCACACCCGCGGGGCCGGCCAGCAGCAACGTTGGCGGCACGGATTCGCGTGCGACCGCACGCGCCAGGAGCGATGTGAGCCGCGTGTGTCCGATGATGTCGCGAAACGGCATGACGACGGCGCTAGCGGGGCCTGGGCGTGGGCTTCTTCTCGCCGGGCTTCTTGTCGCCGGGCTTCTGCTCAACGGGCGGTTCGGGCGCGTTGCGGTCCCGCCGTCCGAACATCCGCGACCAGAACCCGCGCTTCTTCTCGGGCTCGGGCGTCTCGGCGACCGCGGGCGCCTGCTGCGCTGGCGACACGGGTGCCACCATCTGCACCGGCTCCGCCGGCTCGGCACGGTTGGCGCTCTGCTGCTGCGGCGACGGGCTGGCGGGGGTGCCAAACCAGCCGGCAAAGCGGCCGAGCAGCGACCGGCCGACATGCATGTGGCAGGTGTCTTCCGGCTCGGTGCCGGCCACGAAGTACTCGGTCACGAGCATCGATCGCTCTTCGTGACCGCCGTCTGCAAGCGACACGGGAACGGCGTCGCAGCCTCCGGCGGGCCGTTTGCCCGACAACCGGCAGATCTGCATCGTGACGATCCCGCGAGGTCGGACAAACGCCTCGGGCTCGTCGCGCGCGGTGGCCGCCTTCATGAACGCGGTCCACAGCGGTACGGCCACGTCAGCCGCATAGGCGCTGCCGGGCAGAATCGGCTTGGGCGTGTCGTAGCCCACCCACACGCCCGCAGTGATCCGCGGGGTGTAGCCCACAAACCACGCGTCGAAGTAGTCGTTGGTCGTGCCCGTCTTGCCCGCCGCCGGCAGCCGGAAGCCGAGCTGCCGCGCTTTCCACGCCGTGCCCGAGTCGATCACGTCGGCGAGCATCGACGTCATGAGGAAGGCGGTGTCGGCCTTCACGGCCTGCGCCTCGGTCTCATCGGCCTTGAACAGCACCTTCCCGTCGAGATCCTCGACGCGCCGGACGAGCACGGGCTTGCGCCACCGGCCCTCGTTGGCAAACACGCCGTAGGCCGAGGTCATGTCGAGCAGCGTCACCTCGCCGGAGCCGAGCGCCAGCGACGGCACGGCGGGCACGGCCCCCAGGCCCAGCTTCCCGGCATAGTCGACCACCGTCGTCACGCCGACCATCTCGAGCATGCGCACCGCGGCGCGATTGCTCGACGTCTTGAGCGCGGTGCGCATGGTCAACTCGGGCGCATCCGAATGCCCATCCTCGGGCACCCAGGCGCCCTGCAGCGTGTCGATGGGCTCGTCGAGCCGGTCGATAAGTGAGGCCGGCGTGTAGCCCGACTCGAGCGCCGCGGCGTAGACAAATGGCTTGAATGCCGACCCGGGCTGACGCTTGCCCTGGATGGCGCGATTGAATCGGCTCTCGCCGAAACTGCGCCCCCCGATGAGCGCCCGCACGTGTCCGGTCGTCTGATCGAGCGCCACGAGCGCGGCCTGGAGCGGCGCCTCGTCGGCGGGCGTGGGCCGCTTGCGCGCGCGGAGCGACGCCAGCCGCCGCGCGTCGAGGTCGGCGAGTGACTGGGCGACGGCCGCCTCGGCCGCCTTCTGCATGGCGACGTCGATGGTCGTGTAGACGCGCAGACCGCTCTGATACACCCGCTCACGCCCGAAGCGCTCGACCAGTTCGAGCCGTACTTGTTCCTTGAAGTAGCGCCCGAAGGGCTCGTCGCTGCGCAGGGCGTCGCGAAGCACGACCGTCGCGGATCTGGCCGACTGGAGCGCGGCCTCATCGAGGGCGCCGTTCTCGCGCATGGCCTGCAGCACGACGTTGCGACGTGCGACGGCACGTTCCAGATTGACGGTGGGCGCCCAGGTCGAGGGCGACTTCACGAGCCCCGCCAGCAGCGCCGCCTCGGCCACGGTGAGCTCCCGCGCGTGCTTGCCGAAGTAGCCCATCGCGGCAGCTTCGGCGCCGTAGAGTCCCGCGCCGAAGTACATCTTGTTCAGGTACAGCTGGAGGATCTCATCCTTCGTGTACTGGTGCTCGATACGCAGCGCGAGCAGCACCTCCTGCACTTTGCGCGTGTAGGTCTTGTCGAGCGTCAGGAAGCTCTGGCGTGCCAGTTGCTGGGTGATCGTGCTGCCGCCCTGCGCCAGGCGCCCCTGCTTCAGATTGGCCACCATGGCTCCGACGATCCGCACGACGTCGACGCCCGCATGCGCGCGGAAGCGCTGATCCTCGATGGCGAGAATCGCCTCCACCATGTGCGGCGAGATATCTGCGAGCGCCACTTCGAAGCGCCGCTCGTCGAAGATGGTGAACGCCGGGGCGTCGGCCGCGTCGTAGAACACGGTGGCCTGCGCCATCTCGCCCATCTTGCGCACGTCACTGATGCTCGGCAGGTCCGCCAGCAATGTGCGCACCACCCACTGGGATCCGGCAATCACGCCAGCCTGCGCCACGAGCACGACGAGCGCCAGCACGGCGCCGACTCGTCGGAAGCGCGTGGTCAGCGGGCGCAGCCAGGCAGCCAGGCGGCGGGCGGGCGGACAAGCAAGCAGGGCGTCGAGTCTCACGTGGGTGCGTCCGGCGCGGCGGGGGGAAGCGCGACGCTCGCCCCACGGTACTACGAACGGCGCGCCAAAAGAGAAACGCCTTGACCCTTCCGGGCCAAGGCGTCACACGTTCGAGAATGGCGGGGTCGACGGGACTCGAACCCGCGGCCTCCGGCGTGACAGGCCGGCGTTCTAACCAACTGAACTACGACCCCGAACGTATGTGGTTGTCGAGAGCGGCACTTCCCCGCTCGACCTGACCCTAACCTCCGGCACGATGCTGGTGGGCGGTACAGGACTCGAACCTGTGACAGCCGGCGTGTAAAGCCGGTGCTCTACCAACTGAGCTAACCGCCCGGCTCATCGACCGACGAAGCCCTGACTATACCAGACCTTGAGGGCGAGTAGCGATACGCCCGCAATGAGGCCCGCGAGGGCGTGGTGTTCCCGGTTCCGCCACGCCCGATCCCAACTGAACCCACGCGTGCTCGTGGGCGTCCGCTTCGAGGCGTACTCGTCGTAGGCGTCGCCGAACTTCTCGCGCAAGTGCGCCTCTTCCGCCCGCATCGCGGCGGTGAGCGTGGAGGCCAGGTAGGCGACAATCGCCAGGCCGAGCCACAGGTGGCCCGCCGCCAAGGCCACGCCGACGCCGACGAGGGTGGAGCCGAGATAGAGCGGATGCCGCGTGTAGCGATAGGGGCCACTCGACGTGACCTCGCGGCTCTTCTCCACGTGGCCGGCGGCCCACAACCGCAACGCGGCACCGACGGCTGCCACGAGCGCACCCATCACCAGGCTCGTGGGCGAAGGGCGCGCCAGCCACAGCGTGACCAGCGCCATCGCGGACCCAAGCGCGACCCGGTACCGGGCGAGGACGCGCACGAGGCTCATGCGGCCGCTCCCGTCCCGACGCGACGGGCGCACGCGGCATACACCTCATCCACGTCGATGTCCTCGAGGCACGCCCGGCCGCGCAGGCACTGCCGCTTGTGAAAGCAGACGCACTCGGCGGCGCGCGACACCGAGACGTCGGCGGCATTCCACGGCCCGTTACGTTCCGGACGGGTCGGCCCGAACAATCCGACGATCGGCGCGCCGACCGACGCCGCCAGGTGCAGTGGCCCAGTGTCGCCCGATACGACCAGTCGCGCCTGCCGCGCCAGCGCGAGCAGGTCGTGCAGCGCGGTCGGCGGCGACGCCACGGCGAAGCCGCGCGACGCGGCCACGACCTCGTCGGCGCGCGCCCGCTCTCCGGGGCCCCAGGTCACCACGCTCGCCAGGTTCAGACGCTCGCCGAGCAGCGCGGCCAGTGCGCCGAAGCGGGCGGGGGCCCAGCGCTTGTTCTCCCACGCCGCGCCTGGATTCACCAGGGCGAATCCGGCCGCCCGGGCCACGACCGGCTCCGCCCGCACGGCCGCCGGCACCTCCGACGCCACGGAGCGCCACGGGAATACCACGCCGGCCGACGGCACGACGAGCGCTGACAGGACGGCGAGGTTCTTTGCCACCACGTGTCCACCCGAGGGTCCCGTGACGTGCTCGCGATACAGCCATCCGGCCGCCGGTTCGCGCAGCTGGGACCGCACGAACCCGACGACCCGTTGCGCACCTGAGCACCGCGCAAAGGCCGCCGACTTGATGAGTCCCTGCAAGTCAACGGCCGCGTCGTATTCCTGCGCCCGCAGGTGGCGGATGGCCGACGCCATGCCGGACACGCCCGCGAAGCGCACTTCGCCGGGCTCGGCGCTGGCACTGCCGGCCCGCACCACGATGCGCCGGCGCAGGCCTTCGACCAGCGCGAGCACACCGGCGTAGCGCGCATCCACCAGCCAGTCCACCGTCACGTCGGGGCGGTGCGTGCGCAGAGCCGCGACGATCGGCAGCGCGTGCACGATGTCGCCGAGCGCGCCCATGCGCACGATGAGCAGGCGCGCGTCGGGCCCGAGCACCGCCGACGCGCTCATTGGCCCGTCTCGCGAATGGCGCGCAGCACGTCGCGCGTGGAGTGGTCCTTGGGATCGCCGACAATCGCGGTACGACCGCCGTAGGCGCGCACGGTCTCGCGTTCCGGCACCGTGTCGACGGTGTAGTCGGTGCCCTTGCAGTGCACGTCTGGCCGCAGCAGGTCGAGCAGCGGCGTCACGGTGGCTTCGGGGAAGACCACCACGGCATCCACGCAGCGTAGCGCCGCTACCAGTTCCGCGCGATCGCTCGCCGGCAACACAGGCCGATCGGGGCCCTTCAGCGTGCGCACGCAGGCATCGTCGTTCACTGCCACGACCAGCAGGTCGGCCTCGCGCCGCGCGCCTTCGAGGTAGCGGACATGGCCCACGTGCAGCAGGTCGAAGACGCCATTGGCAAAGGCAATCGTGCGTCCGAGGCGCCGCGCGTCGGCCACGCGCGCCACCACGGCAGCTCGCGACAGCACGTCACCCATCTAGTCGGCCATCACGGCGCGCGCCAGTTCCCGCGCCGACACCGTGGCGGTGCCCCGTTTCATGACCACGAGGCCGCCGGCGTAGTTGGCCAGTTGCGCGGCTTCGGGCATCGACGCTCCGGCGGCCAGCGCCAGCGTGAGTGTGGCCATCACGGTGTCGCCAGCGCCGGTCACGTCGGCGATCTCATCCGACCCGAAGATCGGCACATGCCGCGTAGGCACGCCGGGCTCGAACAGCGCCATGCCGCGACTGCCGCGGGTCACGAGCACCGCCTCCATGCGCGTGCGCGCAAGAATCGCGCGGCCCGCCCGCTCCAGCGCCCGGGGCGCGTCGCCGATCGTGACGCCGAGTGCCTGCTCCACTTCGGACTGATTCGGCGTGCAGGCCGTGAGCCCGCGAAACCGCAACAGGTCGTACCGGGAATCGACCAGCACCGGCACCGTGCGGCCGCCCGCGCGCAGCGGCGCGACCAGGCGCGCCACGACCGCGGGCGACAGCAGCCCGGAGCCGTAGTCCGAGATGAGCACGGCATCGGCGCCGGCCAGCGCGCGCTGCGCCGACCTCAGCCAGGCCTCGCGCCAGGCGTCGGCAATGGGCTCGCGCGTGCGCCGATCGATGCGCACGACCTGCTGTTTGACCGAGTGCACGCCGCCGGCCAGGATGCGGGTCTTCACCGGCGTGTGGTACCCGGCGGGACGCACGACGGCGCGCGTCGTCACGCGCGACGGACACGCCGCCAGCACGCGCCGGCCCGCGTCGTCGCGTCCGGCCAGGGCCACGAGGTCTGCGATGCCGCCGAGCGCCGCCACGTTGGCGGCGGCGTTGCCCGCCCCTCCCGGTAGAATCTCGGTGGAGTCGTACTCGAGAATGAGCACGGGCGCTTCGCGCGACACCCGCGCGATGCGGCCCGAGACGAACTCGTCGGCGATGAGGTCGCCGAGCACAACGACACGGCGGCCACGCGCCGCTTTGAGTAGCGCGAGCAGGCGCGAGGTCGACCCGGCCTCGGAAGATGTCGGAACCATACGGCGGCTACAGACTAACCTACGGGCGCCCGTCGCAGTCGAGCACCACCGCCACCGCGCCGGCCAGTGAATCGCAGATCGCCTCGACGGCCTGCCCGGGGGGCCGCACCGCCTCGTCGAGCGTGCCCCAGCCGGTGCGCACCAGAATCGACCGGCCGCCCATACGCTCGCCCAGCTGCACGTCGCTCCACTTGTCGCCAATCACCCACGACCGCGCGAGATCGATGCCCAGTTCGCGCGCGGCGTCGAGCACCATCCCCGTCTCGGGCTTTCGGCAGCGGCACGCCCCGCGCAGTTCCTCGATGAGCGCTGCGGGGTGGTGCGGACAGAAGTACCAGCCGTCGACGTGCGCACCGGCGGCGGCGAGCCGACGATCGATCTCGGCATGCAGCTCAGCCACGAACTCGGGCCGAATCATCTTGCGTCCGATGCCGCCCTGATTTGTGACCATCACGACCAGGTACCCGGCGCGGTTCAGCAGACGCACGGCGTCGATGGCCCAGGGATAGAGCGTGAGCTGGGACATCTCGGACAGATAGCCGACATCCTCGTTGAGGTTGCCGTCGCGGTCGAGGAAGACGGCCGGGCGGAGCCCACCCGAGGGTGAAGCCGTCGCCGTCCGGGGCGGAGTCGTGCTCGTCATGGAATCAGGGCGGCGACGTCGTCAGGCGACACGCCGCGCATGCACATGTGCCCGAGCGGACACTCCCTCAGCATACACGGGCGACACCACACGTGGTGGATGGCAAGGCGGTGGGGTGGCGCGTCGAGAGCCGCGGGGAGCGGCGCGGTCTGCTGCTCGTTGGTCGGCCCGAAAATGGCCACCACCCGCGCGCCTACGGCCCCTGCCAGGTGCATCGCCCCCGAGTCGTTAGCCACCACCGCGCGCGCCCGAGCCAGCACGGCCGCCAGCGTCGGCAGGTCTGTCTTGCCAATGAGGTCGACCATCGCCGCGGCGGTATCACTGCCGCCGGCGGCAGCACCGAGCGAGCGCCTCAGCTCCACTCCAGCCGCAGCGTCGCCGCCCGCGCCGACGAGCACCGAAGCCACACCACGGCCGTGCCACAAGGCGCGTGCCAATGCCGCGAAGTGCTCGGGCGGCCACTGCTTGGCGCCTCCATAGGCCGCCCCGGGCGCCAGCACGACGTAGTCGCGCGCCGGCGCGAGCGTGGCGGCCGTGGCGAGTGCCGTCGTCGGCACCACCACCCGCGCCACCCGCGGTGAGGGCACCAGGCCAGCGGCGGTCGTGAGCGCCAGGTAGTAGTCGGCCTGATGCACCGACCTGGCCGGCCGGCGAAGCCCCTTGGTGAGATAGCGTCCGCGCAGGTCGGTGGCAAAGCCCCAGCGTTCCGGGATCCGCGCCTGCGCCACGACCCAGGCGGACATGAACGAATTGGGCAGGAGCACGGCCAGATCGACGCGCTCGTCGGCCAGTCGCGCCGCATCGCGCCGCCACTGCCGCAGGTGCGCCAGCCCGCCACGTGATTCGAGCCGCACGACGGCGTCCACGCCTGGCACCATCGCGTAGAGCGGCGCGACGCTGGGCCGCGCCGCCACGATGAAATGCGCGTGGGGCAGGTGATCGCGCAGCGTCTGCACGGCGGGCAGCGCCATCACCGCGTCGCCCAGCCAATTGGGCGCCATCACCAGGACGCG
>JANNEJ010000873.1:0-2203 GCA_031378585.1 Acidobacteriota bacterium
CGCCGGCAACTCGTGGGTGCCCATGCTCGTAGGCGCCGCGCGTGTGTCGTACGCCGACGCCAAGCTCGGCCTCGATGAAACCAGCGACATCGTGATGTGGACACCGCTCACCGAGGGACCGGTCACGGCCGACTGGGAGCACGCCGAGCCTGCCTCGTTCGGCGTGGGCGCCCTGCTGCGTGAGCCCGCGTCCGGCGGGGCGTTTGCCGCGTTGCCGCCACCGGCGGCCAAGCCCAGGAGCTACGCCACGTGGACCAAGGAGTTCTCGTCGTGGGCCGGGCGGTCCCAGAGCGTGGAGCTGCTGCGGTCGCCGAGCACCGGGGTCGTGTCTCGTCCAGGCGAGCGTGACGGCGACTTCCAGGCCCGGGTGACGCACGCCAGGCGCGAGGCACGCGACGAGGCCGTCACGGCACTGCGCGACAAGTACGCACCCAAGCTGGCCGCGCTCGACGAGAAGGTCCGTAAGGCGGGCGCCGTCGTGCAGAAGGAAGAGCAGCAGGCGTCGGAGCAGAAGCTCTCGACGGCCATGTCGGTGGGCGCGACGGTGCTCGGGGCGATCTTCGGCCGCAAGGCGGCCAGTGTCGCGACGCTCGGCCGTGCGACCACTGCCGCCCGCGGCGTCGGTCGCATCGGCCGGGAAGCCCAGGACGTCGCCCGCGCCAAGGCCAACGAGGACGCGCTGTCAGCACAACGCCAGGAGCTGGCCGACACGCTCGACGCCGAGCTGCAGGCCGTACAGCAGGCGTGGAACGACGCCGCCGAGACGTGCGACCGAGTGGTGGTGAAGCCCAAGCGCGGCGGAGTGCAGGTGCAGCTCGTGGCGCTCGTGTGGCGGCCGGAGTAGCGACCCGAGTACGGCCGCGACGACCGGCGCCCGTTCGAGCGCGCCTCCGGCCGTAGTAAGCTACCTGTTCCACGTGCCGGCGTGGCGGAACTGGCAGACGCGCGGGACTCAAAATCCCGTGTCCCCAAAGGGCGTGTGGGTTCGATTCCCTCCGCCGGCACCATTAAAATCAGCGGGTTACGGCGATAGTCCGGGGACGCCAGGTCCCCGAAATCACCTGACTTCCCCGGTTCTTCCCCTAAAGCCCGAACGGGACCGGTAAGAGGCTATCTGCCGCCATGTGCCGCAGCGGCGGCACGTCGGATATGTGCGTACTAGAATGGCGCCAAAGGCGGGACCACTAATGAGAAAAGCCGTAATCGTCGGCACCTTGGCAGCGGGACTTGTTTTTCCTTCATTCGTTGCAGCGCAGGTTGTCAGGGACATGACGTCGAATGACATCAAGCAAGCGATTGCGCTTGGCGCGAAGGCGAAGGACATCGAACTTCACGAAATCAAAAGTCAGAGTGGCTTTTCATGGGACTCGGACAAGGTTCGCTGGGGCTACTTCTCCACCCCTTTTCTGCGGGTGGCGATGGCTGCGAATTCGGCTAAAAAGCAGTACAAGTCGTTTACTGAGCGCGACGTGACGCCGGAGCTCGTCGCACCCGAACTTCATGTCTACGCGTCTGCTGCATCTCTCGGCGGAATGAGAGTCGCCAACGTTGAGGCTGTGGTGATCACGAAAGTCGGACAGGAGGATCGCAGTAGCGCTGTTCATCCGGCGAAGATCACCGAGCTGCCCGAAGAGTACCTGAATCTGTTCGGCGCCCGAGTGTCAGGACGCTCGGTGTTTGCAGTGTTCCCGCTGGAAGTTCTCTCCGGGCAGAATGAGATTCATATCGTCTTTGATACGCGAGTCAAATCAGGTGCCACTGGGTGCGAAGACTGCAAGATGCGCTTTAACCTAAAAGGCGTCCGCTGAACCGTGGTGGGGCCCCATGACCAACGGGCACGCATTGAGCTTCCGGGAACTGGTGGACCATGCCTAACACTACTTTGTCACCTTCGGAGCGGCGCATGTTGGCGGAAGCTATCGAGCATTCCGAGTAGACGGCGATTGTGGATGACGTAGAGCAGGCCCAGGATTTCGCGGACCCAGCCGCGGACGACGGGCAGGGTCGGGCGAGGCGCGTCCGTCGGCCGCCCGCGTTCGATCTGCAAGAAGGTGAAGGCCACGGCGGTGAGCACGACGTGATGCGTCCAGCCTTGATACGTGCGGCCTTCGAAGTGGTCGAGCCCGAGATCGTCCTTGAGCTCCCGATACTGCTGCTCGATGGGCCAGCGGCTGCGGGCTAGCGCGACAAGATCGTCGGACGC
>JANNEJ010000907.1:0-4319 GCA_031378585.1 Acidobacteriota bacterium
ACTTTCACCACGGGCTGCTACCAGTGCAGGGCCGGCCGGCGCGCGCGCGAACAGGGCCCGCCGCCAGTTGCAGGCTCGGTCCTGTGTGAGGGAGTCGCTGTCGTCTGGCTGTTACGGCGCGATCGTGACGCTGCGTTCCGAAAGCCCGGTGAGCAGGTTGAGCGTGCCGGCCTCGGTGAGGGCCGAGATCCACGTGTAGACTCCGGGCGGCGTGCCCGCCGGAACCTGCAGCTGCAGAATCTCGCCGTCGAAATCCACCGGCACGAAGTTGCGCACGAGCGGCACGAGGCCGGGCACGAGGCCAGCCTGTGTCCACGAGAGGACCTGGCCCCCCGGCGCCTGCAGCACCACGTACGCGTCGGCCGGCGTGGCCGTGCGGTCGCGCCGGAGCCGCGCCGACAGGCGCATGATCTGTCCGGCGCGCAACGTGGGCGCGTTGACCGTCGTGGTGAGCGCGGCCGAGTGGAACTGGATGTTGCCATTCCTGATCAGGCGCAAGGAGCGGTCCTCGACGACCTGGCCGTTCGACACGATGGTGATGCCGAACATGTCGTTCACCGGGGGCTCGCCGTTGTCTTCCGTGACGATGCTGAAGCTGCACGTCGGCAGGAAGCCGTTGCAGGTACCAGACACGCGCGCCGTCTTCGGCGTGCCGTCGGCGTTCAGGCCGATGACGTCCACGTCGGTGACCGGACCATTGATATGGAAGTTCGACGCCCGGACATGGTTCACGTAGTTGAAGTTTCCGGTGGCCGGCGCGCCCGCCGCGCCGGGCTGGCCGTTGAATCCGTAGTTCGCAAAGCCGGTGCCTGTGGCGTTGCGGTCGGTGTTGGCCGGGTTGTTCGGCACGTTGATGCTGCCGCCGCCCGTGACCTTGAAGGCCGTGTGCACGGGCAGGGGCTGGCCGTTGCTGCACGCGGCCAGCGGGTTGGCCGACGTGCTGACCGTGCCGCCGCCGGCGCCCACCGGCGCGCCGAGCGAGAACGCGCGTCCGTCGAGCCGCGCCGCGCTGCCAAACGACACGTCGCCGAGCGCGAGGATGTTGCCGACGAAGGTCGCCCCGGCGCCAATGGTGGACGGAGTCACGGCCGTGGCCGGATTGTCGTCGCCCACCTGCCAGAACACGCGTGTGCCGCCGCAGGTGTTCGGAGCGACGATCGGCGCCACCACCGTGGCGCCCGGCGCCACGGTCAATGACCCGTCCACCTGGAAGGTCCACGGACCTGGGCCGGTGAGCGTGAGGGTTGTGTTGAGGACGGCGTCGCCGCTAAAGCAGTAGACGCCCGAGGCGAGCGACTGCCCGTCGAGCACGGGATTCGTGTTGGTACAGGTGCGGCCGGACAGGACCGTGTAAGCCGCCACCGCGTCGAGGTACGCCTGGGCGGCCACCGCGTCGCCTGGACGCAGCACGCTGCCCGGAGCCAGCATGGCGGCGGTCACTCCCGAGATGCTGCCGCCCACGTCCGCGCCGACGTCGCCGCCAAAGGTGGACGCGCCGCTGTTTGTCACGGTATCGCGGCCGAGCACGACAAAAGTCTCGGCCCCGCCAAGCGAGAGGACGGTGGGAGGTTGAGCGTAGGCCGGTGACGGTGCTCCGAGGCTGGCCAGGGTCAAGAGGAGCGTCGCGATGCCGACGGCGTAACGACGGGAAACATTTACATGCATGGGCGTCCACCAGATGCGAGAAGTTGTCGCGCAAGGACCATTTTGAGGTCCGCTCGACCCATGACCGGGTATCCAGGCCCACTCTAGCAATTCTCGGGCCAGGTGGCGCGGCGTGTTGCAGGAGCGTTGACGCGGCGTTCCAGTGGAGGCTAGACTCCGCCCGACCGGATACCCTCGACGGGGCACCGGCGTCTCACGTGGGGTCGCCCTTCCTTCGGAGCGTGTATGAATCTTGCAGTGCTGGCCAATGTCGCCGTGTTCGTTCTCGCCATGATGTGGCTGTACCGTCGCCGGCAGAGCGGGGGCACGGTGGCGAGCAACGTGCTCATCGCCGTGCTGCTTGGCGCGGCGCTCGGTGCGGCGGCTCAGGGCCTGTACGGCTTCGGCGCTCCGGCCGTGACTGGCGCCATGACGTGGGTGGGCGTGGTGGGCGGCATCTACGTGCGCCTGCTCCAGATGATCATCGCGCCGCTGGTGCTCTTCTCCATCCTGTCGGCAGTGACGAAGCTGAACGACACGCGGTCGCTCGGCAAGATCAGCGCCGGCGTGCTCGGCATGCTCATCGCCACGACGGCCATGGCCTCGGTGATTGGCATCGTGGTGACCCAGGTCTTTGGCCTGCGGGCCGAGGGCCTCGTGCGCGGCGCCCGCGAGCTCGAAAAGGGCGCGTCGATGGAAGCGCGCATGGGCGACCTGGCCACCATCAACATCCCGTCGCTGCTGCAGTCGTTCGTGCCCACGAACATCTTTGCCGACCTGGCCGGCACGCGCTCTACGTCCACGATGGGCGTGGTGGTGTTTGCGGCCATGCTGGGTTTCGCCGTGCTGACGCTGCGGAAAGACAATCCGGAACTCGGGGACCGCGTACTGAAGGGCATCGAGACGATGCAGGCGCTGGTCCTGCGGCTCGTGCGCATGGTGCTGCGGCTCACGCCCTACGGCGTGCTGGCGCTCATGACGCGCGTGGTGGCGACGTCGAACGTCGATGACGTGTTCAATCTCGGCGGATTCGTGGTGGCCTCGTACGTGGGCCTCGCGATCATCCTGGTGATGCACGCCACCATCATTGCCCTGGCAGGTCTCAGCCCCGTGCGCTTCTACCAGAAGATCTGGCCCACGCTCACCTTCGCGTTCACGTCGCGGTCGAGCGCGGCCACGATTCCGCTCAGCGTCGAGACGCAGGTGGGCCGCTTGGGTGTCTCGCCCGCGATTGCCAACTTCGCGGCCAGCTTCGGCGCGACCATCGGGCAGAACGCGTGCGCCGGACTCTATCCCTCGATGCTTGCCATCATGATTGCGCCGAGCGCCGGCATCGATCCGACGTCGCTGTCGTTTCTTGGCTCGGTCGTGGCCGTGGCCACGATTGGTTCGATTGGCATTGCCGGCGTGGGTGGCGGCGCCACGTTTGCGGCGCTCGTCGTGCTGTCGAGCCTGAATCTGCCCGTGGCGCTGGCGGGACTGCTCATCTCGGTCGAGCCGCTGATTGACATGGGCCGCACTGCCGTCAACGTGAGCGGGTCGATGACGGCCGGCACGGTGACCAGCCGCTGGCTGGGACAGACCGACATGGCGATCTTTGCCGGGGACGAGGCGCTCGCGCCGACGGCGGCCGAGGATGCAGCGGCGCACGTGCCCCAGCGCGCCGTGCCCGCCGCCTGATTTGCGCGGGGCTCGTTGGGGCCACTGCGCTCGGTGTACGATCGGCGTGAGCCCCTGACATGCCACTCACGTCGTTCCAACGCCTGGCGCTCATCACGACGCTGCTGACCTATGTGCTGATTGCCGTCGGGGGGCTGGTGCGCGCCTCGGGCGCGGGTCTGGGCTGTCCCGATTGGCCAAAGTGTTTCGGGTCGTGGATTCCGCCCGCCTCGGCTGCGGAACTGCCCGCCGAGTTCGACCCCGCGCAGTTCAATCCCACGCTGATGTGGACCGAGTACTTGAACCGCCTGCTGGGCGTCAGCGTGGGGTTTGCCATCCTCGGCACGACGGTCTCGGCGTGGCGGCGCCATCGACGCGCGCCCCGCATCCTCTGGCCCATCGTGGCCGCGCTGCTGCTCACCGGATTCCAGGGCTGGCTTGGCGGCCGCGTGGTGGCCAATGAACTCGCTGCGTGGATTGTGACGGCGCACATGCTGGTGGCGCTCGTGATCGTGCAGTTGCTGCTGTGGGCCACGGTGGAGTCGCTCGTCGCCGGAAGCCCGGCCGCGCGTCCTTCCGCCGCGCTGCGCGCGCTCGGGTGGTGGGCCTGGGCAGCGACGGCGCTGCTGCTCGTGCAGGTGGCGTTCGGTACGCTCGTGCGCGGCCAGGTCGACCAGGCGCTCGACGCGGCCGTGCCGCGGGTTGACGCGCTCGGCACGGTGGGTGCGCTCGACGCCACGCATCGCGAGCTGGCTATGGTTGTGACCATGGCGGTCGTGGCGCTGTGGCTGTGGGTGTGGCTGCGCCACGGCGGGCACACGGCGCTCGCCCGCGCGGCCGGCGCGGCGCTTGGCGCCGTGGTGGCGCAGGTGGTGGCGGGCATGGCGCTGGCCGGCCTGGCGCTGCCGCCGGCGGCGCAGGTGGCCCACCTCACACTCGCCAGCGTGCTGCTCGGCGCGCTTACGGCCGTGGCGCTCGTGGCGTGGCGCTGGCCGGCCGGCGCGGCCTCGAACGCA
>JANNEJ010000052.1:0-3329 GCA_031378585.1 Acidobacteriota bacterium
CGGGTCTTCGCCGTGTTCATGGACGACTACCACCTGGACCGCTTCCCGCAGGAGATGCTGCCGCTGCGCAAGGCGCTCGCCGAGTTCATCGGCACCATGATGGGTCCCCAGGATCTCGTGACGGTCATGAACCCGATCACGCCCTTGAGTGCGCTCAAGTGGACGCGCGACCGCGACGCGCTCGTGCGCGAGCTGAAGGCCTATGAAGGCCGCCTCGACAACTTCATCGGCCGTAGCGTGCTCGAGGAATCGCAGAACCTGACCCGCAACGTGATGCGCGTGCGGTCGCAGGTGGTGATCTCGGCCCTGCAGGCCCTCGTGATGCACCTCTCGGGACTGCGCGAGGGCCGCAAGACCCTCGTGGTGGTGTCGCGGGGCATTCCCTTGATGTTCGATGTCTCGCTGGAACCGGACTTCCAGGCGCTGCTGCGCGAGGCCAACCGCGGCAACGTCATCATCCACACGTTGGATCCGCGCGGCCTGGGGCAAGGCATCTACGTGCACGACACCCTGCACCGGCTCGCCGGCGAGACCGGCGGCCAGGCAATCGTGAACACCAACGATCTCTCCAAGGGCCTGGCGCGCGTCATCCGCGACGCCAGCCACCACTACCTCATTGGCTACGCGCCCACGCGCGACCTGAACGACGGGAAGTTCCACAAGATCGCGGTGAAGGTCAAGCGTCGTGGCGCCAAGGCGGTGGCGCGCCGGGGCTACTGGTCGGCGACAGCCGAAGAGATGACGCCAGCGACCGCGCCCACGCTCGAGCCTGCCGTCAGCGGCGCCCTGACCACGCTGCAGGCGCGCCAGGACGACCGCGTCGCGCATGTCTCTACCGGCTTTGCGCCTGGGGTCAACGGCGCGGTGCGGCTGACCGCGATGTGGCGGTCCGTCGCCGGATTCAAAGACCGGCCCGAGCGGCTGCGCATCGAAGCGCGTAGCGAGGGCGGCCCGTCGCTCGGGATGGCGGAAGGCGCGCTTGGCCCCGACGGCACGGGGAACGTGCAACTCGAGGAGCCGTCTGGCGCGCTGCTCGTACGATTCAGCGTCGCGACGGCCGGCGGCGAGGTCATCGATCGCTGGGAGGCGTCCCTCACCGCGCCAGACCTGAGCGGCGCGACGCTGGCCGTGGCGACGCCGGTCTTCGTACGAGCGCGCACGATCGCGGCGTTCCAGGCGCTCCGGCGCGGTGACGCGGGCCCGCCGAGCCCAGACCGCGAGTTCCGCACCACCGATATGGTGGTGGTGCGAGCCGCGGTGGCTGACGCGGCCGGAGAGACATCCGCGGTGCTCGCCGAGGTGCTGACGCGTCAGGGTAAGGTGCTCGCAACGCTGCCCACGACATTTGTCGGCGGTCTGCACCAGGTGGACCTGCCGCTACGGTCACTGGCTCTGGGCGAGTACGTGCTCCGCTTCACGGCCGCGCGCGGCGACGGCTCGGCCGCGACGACGGCGGCCTTCGCGATTGTGCGGTAGCCCGCACCACGAGTCTCGCGTGATGGTGCCGACCAGCCTCGACGACCCGCGCCTCGACGACTATCGCCACGTGGCCGACCATGAGGCACTGCGCCAGCGCGGGCTCTTCGTGGCCGAGGGCCGGCTCGTCGTCGAACGGCTCGTCGCCTGCCGTCGGCAGCGCGTGCGCTCGGTGCTGCTGTCACCGGCGGCCGCTGGGGCGATGGCGCATCTGTTTGGCGAGGCGACGCCCGACGCGCCGGGCGCACCGGTGTTCATCGTGCCTCAGTCCGACATGAACGCCGTCGTCGGCTTCAACATCCATCGCGGTTGCCTCGCGCTGGCCGAACGACCCGTGCCGGCGACCCTGGCCAGTCTCGACCTGACCCGCGTGGACCGCCTGCTCGTGGTCGAAGGCGTGAACAATCCCGACAACGTGGGCGGCCTCTTCCGCAACGCAGCCGCGCTCGGCTGCGCCGCGGTGGTGCTCGGGCCGGCGTGTGGAGATCCGCTGTACCGCAAGGCCATCCGCACCTCGATGGCGGCCGTGCTCACGCTGCCCTGGGTCGAGGCCGGTGCCTGGCCAGACGCGCTCACGCGCATCCGCGAGGCGGGCATGACGGTCGTGGCCTGCACACCGGGCCAAGACGCCACAGCGCTCTACGACGCGGCGCTGCCGCGGCGCGCCGCCGTGCTCGTGGGCGCCGAAGGGTCGGGCCTGACCCGGCAGGCGCTCGCCGCGGCGGACATGCAGGTGCGGATCCCGATGCACGGCGCGATGGACTCGCTGAATGTCGCCACCGCGGCCGCGGTGGTGCTGAGCGCGCTCTCGGCGCGCTACCCTTCGTCTGCCCAGGCCAGCGACCTGGCGACAGCCTTCCGCCAACCCTTGTAGCCACGCGCGCGCACATCGGCAGCCATCGACGGCGCGAACTCCCGATCGAGCGCCCAGTTGCGGCGCACGTCGTCGAGGCCCTGCCAGTAACCCACGGCCAGACCCGCCAGGTACGCCGCGCCAAGCGCCGTTGTCTCGGCCACGACGGGACGCCGCACCGTCACGCCGAGCTGATCGGCCTGGAACTGCAGCAGCATGGCGTTAGCGGCCGCGCCGCCGTCGACCTTCAGGTGCGGCAGGTGCAGGCCGGCTTCTTCCTGCATCACTTCGAGCACGTCACGCGTCTGGTAGGCCATGGCCTCGACGGCCGCGCGCGCGATGTGCTCGACGCGGCTGTCGCGCGTGAGGCCAAGAATGGCGCCGCGCGCGTGCGGATCCCAATAGGGCGCGCCGAGCCCCACGAACGCCGGCACGAGATACACGCCCCCGGCATCAGGAACCGCCTGCATCAGCTGCTCCACCTCGCCCGAGGTCGCGATGGCCCGCAGGCCGTCGCGCAGCCACTGCACCGCGGCTCCCGCGATGAACACCGAGCCCTCGAGCGCATAGGTCGTGCGCCCGTCGAGGCGCCAGGCAATCGTCGTGAGCAGTCCCTTGGTCGACGCGACGGGCTGCTCGCCGGTGTTGAGCAGCATGAAACAGCCCGTGCCGTACGTGTTCTTCGCGGTGCCCGGCTCGAAACACGCCTGGCCGAAGAGCGCCGCTTGCTGATCGCCGGCCGCGCCAGCAATCGGGATCGGTGCGCCGAAGTGTTCGGGGAGCGTGTGCCCATAGACTTCGCTGCTGCCGCGTACCTCGGGCAGCATGGCGCGTGGCACATCGAAGAGCGCGAGTAGTTCGTCGTCCCAGCCGCGCTCGTGGATGTTGTACAGCAGCGTGCGGCTGGCGTTGCTTTCGTCGGTGACGTGCACGGTGCCGCCGGTGAGCCGCCAGATAAGGAACGTGTCGATGGTGCCAAAGAGCACCTCGCCCTTTGCCG
>JANNEJ010001003.1:0-3112 GCA_031378585.1 Acidobacteriota bacterium
CTAAGGACGTCACCGTGTCGGTGGGCGGGGAAATCGGCGAAGTGGGCGGCAAGAACTCCGACGTGCACGAGCTCCACGCCTACATGCAGGGCTTCAACGCCGCGCTCGCCAAGAAGGGCCACGGTCTGGTCGGCATCAGCAAGATCAGCGTACAGACGGGTACCGCGCATGGCGGCTTCATTGGCCCCGACGGCAAGCCGCGCACGGACGTGAAGATCGACCTGGTCACGCTCGAAGAGCTGTCGCGCCTGGCGCGCGAGAGCTACGGGCTCGGCGGCGCCGTGCAGCACGGTGCGTCGACGCTGAATGCCGATGCCTTCGACGCCTTCCCCCGCGTGGGCGCGTGCGAGATCCATCTGGCCACCAACTTCCAGAACATGGTCTACGACCACGCGTCGTTCCCGGCTGAGCTGAAGGCCGAGATGTACGCCTGGATTCGCGAGCACGCGCAGGAAGAGAAGAAGGCCAACGACACCGACGAGCAGTTCCTCTACAAGGCGCGGAAGAAGGCCATTGGGCCGTTCAAGAGCCACGCCTGGAACCTGCCGGTCGACGTGCGCGCCGCCATCGGCAAGACCCTCGAGGATCAGTTCGCGTTTCTGATGGGCAAGCTGCGGATCAACAACACAGCGGGGACCGTCGCCAAGTACATCACCCCGCACGCGAGCATCCTGTCGCTCGAGGCGTCGCGCAAAGCCGCCGCCGGTACGATCACTCTCGAAGAGCGCAAGGCCGAAGGCCTGGCCGACTAGGTGCGCTCGCACACGCTGGCCCTGGCCGCCGCCGGCCTGCTGGCGATCGTGGCCGTATGGCCCGATCTGGCGCGCGCCGGCTACTCACCCGACGAGGAGTTCACGCTCTTTGCCGTGCGCGGCATCGCGGCACACGGCATTCCGCTCTTGCCCTCGGGCCTGCTCTACGACCGCGGGCTCGCGTACTCCTACGGGTCGTGGCTGGCAGGGCTCGTGGCGGGGCAGTCGCTTCCCGTCTTCCGCGCCGTCAGCCTGGCGTGTGGCGGGCTCTCGCTCTGGGTGCTGTTCCGTGAGTTGCGGAGAATGACCTCCGCTGCCGGCGCGGCGCTGGCGGTGGTGTCGGTGGCGGCATCGCTGCCGTTCTGGGTGTCGGCCACGACGGCCAGATTCTATGCGCCGTTCCTGCTGTGCTATCTCGTGACGTTGGCGCTGCTGGCACGCCAGCAGCTCACCTGGCGAGGCGTGGCTGCGCTGCTTCTGGCCGCGGCGGGAGCCAGGTGGACGCACGAACTGGCCTTCACACTGGCGGCCGTGCCCTGCGTGGCCGTGCTGCTCGTGGCGCCGGGCGAGCGCTGGCGTTGGACGCGCAGCGCCGCGTGGGTCGTGGCGGGCCTGCTGGCCGGTCAGGCGGCCATCTTCGCCGTGCACGCGACGGCGCCGCCGTCCAACGGCGACGTGATGGTGCGCCGCTTCTTTCTGTGGCAGGTGCTCAATCTGTTCGAGCGTCCGCCGCTGGACCTGCCGCGCGCGCTGCCGCTTGCGGCCCTGGCCGGCGCCCTCGTCTCGTCGGTCCTTGCGCTGATGCGGTGGCCCGCCGCTGCCACATCGGCCAGTGCGATGGCGGTAGGGGGCACGGCCGCCGCCCTCGGTCAGCTGGGCGTGGCGCCGGTGATGGCCCTGGCTGCGCTGCCCGTCGTTGACGCGCCCACGCGCCGGACGCTGGTTGGCACCGCGCTTGGAGTGCTGGCTGGCGCCACGGTGTTCTGGATGGTGGCGCTCACGGCGGGTGGGCTCGACCCCGGGGCGGCCTGGTTGCGTGTCGTGGATACCGGCTTCGTGTATCCGCTCGACATGTTGGCCTATCTCGTTGCGGAATCGCCCGTGCTGGTGGGGTCCGTTCTGGCGCTGCTCCTGGCCAGGTCCGCGGGACGCGGCGGTATGTGGACGGCCCACGAGCGCGCGCTCCATGCGCTGTGGATCGGCTGGGTGCTCTGGTTCGGCGTCATCGAGTCCGGCATCACGCAGCGCTACCTGTTGCTGCCGGTGACCTTCATGCTGGCGGCGCTTGCCGTCGATCTTGCCGCTGTGGCGGCACACGCGCCTGGCCGCCTGCGCCGCGCAGCTCCGCTCGTGGCCGGCGTGGTCGTGCTGCTCGTGTCGTGTGAGTCGTGGCGAGGCACGGCAGGCGGAGAGCGCCGGTGGGAAGACGCGCGCCCCACCATTGACGTGACGGCAGCAGGCGCCGACATTCTCGCCACCGATCTCGTCGCCTGCACCGACGAGTTGGCCTGCCTGCTCGCGGTCGGGCGCGCCGATTCGTGGCTCGTGCTCGACGAGTTCTTCCGCGAGCGATTTGTCGTGATGCGGGCGGGCGCTCCCACGGGCACCTACGCCGGCGCGCCGGCGGCGCCATCGCTCTTGCCGCTACTCGAACGTGCGGAACACGAGCAGCGCCGGCTGGTCGTCCTCGAGGTGCTGAAGGACGTGCCGGGCTACGGCAGTACTGCGACGCTCGTCACGCGCCAGCTCGCTCGCGAGGACCTGCGGGGGGAGGTCCTCGCCGAACAAGGCGGCGCGCGCCTGCTGCGCATCGTGCGAGGACAGCAGAAGATGATTGCCCGGAGGCACTGACGACGTGCTAGCATCCGCCTCCACAGGGGGAGGCGTCATGAAGAGACTGCTGGCGGCGGTGTGGGTGTGTGGCGCGATGGCGCTCGGAGCGTTTGCCCTACAGGCGCAGGGTGGCGCGCCTCAGGCGCCGGCGCCTTCTCAACCGCCGGCCCGGCCCGCGCCCTCGGCCGACCCTTACGCCACAAACGCCGTGCCTGGCGCCACGACCTTCCCCCTGGCGGCCCCCGCGGGTGTCGACAGCAAGGCCCGCGACACCGCGCCTGCCGGCGCGGCCAATCAAGGCGCCTTCGACGCGGCGGCGTGGAAGTTTGGCACCGCCACGGCGTCGCCAGCAGGTGCCAAGGTGTGGAACCCCGCCATGATCAAGATGAAGCAGGGCGGGAAGGTCACCGGCGCGACGCTCTTTGGCGCCACCGACCCGAGCGTGTACTGCGCGATGGCGAATGCCGGCTATGACTTCATCTGGACCGAGATGCAACACGACCAGAAGGACTGGCAGGCCGTGTCGC
>JANNEJ010001021.1:0-2484 GCA_031378585.1 Acidobacteriota bacterium
AGCGGTCGCAGCGATAGACCTCGATCGTCTTGTTGGCCTGCGTCTCCGGGACCATGTACCAGGTGCCCTCATACTGGAAGACCCACGGGTAGGACAGGTGGTATGGGCGTTCGAGGGCCACGGTCGAACTGCCCATCCGCCCGGCAGCGTCGATGGGCGCCACCGCGATATGACCACGCGCCAGGTCGTAGCGGTAGTCTTCAAAGAACACGTATCGCTCGCTGTCGTCGGCCACTACGAACGGGTCGGCCCAGAAATGGCCGGTCGGTGGCAACACGCGCTCGATATCGACGATGTCCGCGCCGTCGCGCCGGCCGGTCAGCAGAATCCAGCGGGTGTGGTGCCGCTGCCGGCGCCATCGGTTGCGGACGGCCCGCGCGAGATGTGCCGGCAGCCGCCACGGCAGTTCCTGCGCCCGGATGTCCGCCCGGGACGCCCAGTGCAGTAGGGGGAGCGCCTGGAGCGCCGCGCCGGACCGGTCGCGTTGGAGCCGCTGCACCCCGCGGCGCACGAGCGCCACGTTCTTCCACAGCAACGAGCTGAGCGCGCGGGACACCGACGCAGACTGCAGGGCCGACGTCGACTCGTGCAGAACGCGCTCAGGAGTATCCGTGGAGTGGAGCACCGAACGGACGCTGGGCACACCACCAAGCACGCCAGCGAGCGCCGCTGTCTCCGCCGTCGCGCCCGCGTGGCTCAGGCGCCACGTCCCCTGCGGCACGGCCCCGTCGCACGCGACGGCACGGTCCGACAGGTCGAGGACGGCATCGATGCGGTGCGCGCTCAGCAGGCGCGCGTACTCGTCCGTCGTCGCGGGTACTGCGGTCACGCCCGGTACGCCGGGGACCTCACGACCTGGCGGCGCGTTGCCGTGAAGGGCGTGTGATGGAGCGAACCACCACTGGTCCACGTCGCGGTAGAGACGGCCGAGTCGTGACCGTGCGGCCGCGTCGGCACACGGATCCCTGGGGCGGGAGAGGAGCAGGGCGAGACTGACGCCCTCAACATCAGCGGCCTCCGAGAGTGCACGGTGCACCCAGAGCGGCCGCGGCCCGTCGTTCACGACGATGGCGAGCGTGAGGCATGTTTCGTCGTGCATCGCCGGATGAGGGAGCGAACGGAGAGGCGGCCGACGTCGCGAGGAGGTCAGCGGCGTGCCGGCGGCTGCGCGTCGCGCGTGGGGCCAGACCCGTGGAGGTCCGCAGTCGCGGCACGGGTCGTCCGGTCGCCCCAGCGGCCGGCAAACTTCACCAGCCCGCAGAGAAAGCCCGCACCGTAGCTGAAGTGGAGCGTCGCAAAGGCCGCGCACAACGGCAGGAAGAAGCGCCCGCCTTCGCGACGCGCCGTCACCGCGGCTGCGCTCACGTTCGCCGCCACGTACGCGGCCACGCCTGCCCCGAGCGCCCACCTGGCCAGCGGAAAGCGTGTCGCCAGCAGCGTGAGCACTGCCAGCACCGCTACGAAGAGCGGCGGCACGAACTGCCGCGGCCGCATCTGCCGCGCGTGCTTCTGCAGGACGCGGACCTTCCAGTAGCCATACTGAAAGTACTGGCGCCACAGCGAGCGGAACGAGCTGCGGCTGAAGTACCGGCACCGGACATCCTGCGCCAGCAGGATTCGCACACCCATCTTCCGCAGCCGGTAGTTGTATTCGTCGTCCTGGTTCCTGACCAGTTCTTCATCGAACGGTCCCGCCTCGCGCAACAGCTGACGGGGGTAGGCCGGGAACGCGACCGTGTCGACGACGGCCGAGCGCTGCCCTGTGCGGAATGCGGAGTTGCCGACTCCAAACGGCGAACTCATGGCCACGGCGATGGCCTGTGCCGTGGGCGTTTCCCCGACGGTCGTTAACGGACCGCCGACAATCTGCACATCGGGAGAGCGGAGGTGCGCGACGCAACGATCGACGTAGTCGTCGGCAATCTCGCAGTGCCCGTCGACGCGGATGACGACGTCGCCGCGGACGTGCCGCAGCGCCGCATTGAGTCCGGTCGAGACGATGCGACCAGGGTTGTCGACGACGCGCAGGCCCCGGTGATCGCGGGCGAGCGCATCCAGACGAGCGCGGGTGCCATCGGTCGACATGCCGTCGGCCACGATCACCTCGTAGCGTCCGGCCGGGTAGGTCTGCCGCAGCACGGCTTGGAGGCTTCGCTCCATGAATCCGCCTTCGTTCCGCACCGGCATCACGACCGACACAAACGGCATCGCCGAGTCGTCCACAGCCGCCAGGGGCCCGGAGGCCGCCAGCCCGGCAGCGCCGGCGGTCGTGACGTTGCGGGTGGGCCGGGCCGGGTCGACGGGCGCGTCAGGGTGAGTCACGGGTGGCTACGACAGGCTGTTGGCCGACGCGTCCATGGCGGCGTTCGGGACGAGGACCACGTCGTACGACCGGCGGCCGCCCCGTCGGCCGCTCCGGCGGTCGTCGAGCGGCTGACGCCGCCGTTCGCGCCGGTCAGCCGCCGACTCAGCCGCCGTCGCAGC
>JANNEJ010001024.1:0-1973 GCA_031378585.1 Acidobacteriota bacterium
CTCGCGCCAGGGGTGTGACATCGGGATAGTCGGGCGCCAGGCTGGAGCTGCGGTAGGCGCCAGACACTTTCACGTATGCCTTCCCCGACCGGACGAGGTCCACCAGATCGGCAAAGCCCGGTTGTTGTGGTCCCAGGCCCGCCTGGGCACCGCCGAAGTGATCGAACACGATGGGCACGGGCGCTGCGGCGACCAGCGCCTTGGTGGCGACGATCATCGCCAGGCTGGTGTTGACCTGCACGTGCCACCCGCGCCTGCGCACGCGGTCGACCGCCATCTGCAACCGTTGGCGCCCGACGGCAGGGTCATTGATCCCTGCGGTGGCAAGATTGACTCGGACGCCGCGCACGCCGGCCCTTGCCATGCTGTCGAGCGCGCTGTCGGGGGTGCGTTGGTCGATCACCGCCACGGCCCGCGCGTCAGCACCGAGGGCCTGCATGCCGTACAGGGTCGCCGCGTTGTCGGTGCCATAGACACTTGGCGTGACGATGACCACCCGCTGGATGTGCAACGCCTTGTGGAGCGCCGCGATGTCTTCAGGCAGCGCCGGCTCCGGCGTGTAGACGCGTCCGGAAAAGAACGGGAACCGCTGCGGATCGCCGTGAATGTGAATGTGGCAATCGCACGCGCCGGCGGGCACGGCGAAGTTCACGGGTGTTGGCGCCTGGGACAGCCGGGCCTCGGCCATTCGCGTGCCCAGGAGCACCGCAGTGCCAAGCGTTCCGCGCAGGACGTCTCGTCGTGTCGGCATAACCCTTCTCCCTCACCTGGTCGCATGTGCCCAGGCCACCTCACCAGAAGCGGCACACGGATGCCACCTTCCCAGACCGATGACTTCCGGTTGAAGAACGGCGCGTTGCGCGACAACCATTCGCCGCCGTTGTCGCTGGTGAAGATGACAATCGTGTTGGCGGTGAGCTTCCTCGCATCAAGCAGCGAGAGAATCCCTCCGATGCCCTTGTCGGCGTGCTCCACGTCCAGGAAGCGCTTGGCGTGCAGCGTGATGCCGTCGGCGAGGTAACCGTCGTAGGTCACGGGCTCGTCGTTGTGAAACAGCGCCGACGTCAGCTTCTCGGGACCGACGCGTCCGGCCGGTCGTGTAGCCTTCGGTCTTGAGCAATCGGGGCAGCGAGTGCTCGCTCGGCAACAGGCCGATGTCCGTGTTGCCCATCGGGATCGGCTGCTCGATGCCATAACGCTGCTGGTAGCGCCCACTGATCAGTCCGGTCCGCGTCGGCGAACAGTTCGGCGCGTTGGCGTAAGAGTCCGTGAGCCTGACACCCTCGCGGGCCAGGCGATCGAGGTTCGGCGTCTTGGCGTCAGGAACCCCGTAGCTGCCCAGATCGCCGTAGCCAAGGTCGTCCATGATGATCAGCACGACGTTGGGCCGTGGCTGGGCGGCCGCCGCTGGCGGGAGAACCGAGAGCGCGGCCAAGGCCGCAAGCACAACCCGTAGTCCTGTCGTCATGGCCCTGCAGGTTATATCTGTTTGGCGGACGCGACGCGCTGACTTGTCTCATCGGGTGTTCCGCCTTTCCTCCCACTGCGGCCGGGAGTAGACTCTCGCCATCAGGAGCTCCCATTGCGAATGACCGCGCTCACGACCGGATTCTTGGCAGCGGTGATGGGCCTGGCCATCATCGCGACGGCGCAGACGCCGGCACCGGCAGCCAGAACGCCAGACGGCCGCCCCGACTTGCAAGGCATGTGGTACTTTGGCACGGCCACTCCTCTTGAACGGCCCAAGGAATTCGACGGCAAGCCGATTCTGACGCTCGAAGAGGCGGCGGCGTTCGAGCGCCGCGAAGCGGATCGCATCAGGCAGACGCCAACCGTGCATCCGCCGGAGTGGCTGGACTACGGAACGAAGGTCGTTCCCGACCTGCGATCGTCGCTCATCACCGATCCCCCGGATGGGCGGGTGCCTGCGCTGACGGCCGAGGCTCGACAGCGGCTGTCCAGTCGAGCCGCGC
>JANNEJ010001033.1:0-3071 GCA_031378585.1 Acidobacteriota bacterium
TCGGAACGTATTACCTGCGCGTGCGCGCGCAGAATGCCATTGGCACGAGCCCGCCCTCGCCGGAGCGTTTTGTAACCGTCGGTGCGTGCACACCGCCAAGCCGTCCCGGAACACTTACAGGCTCGTCGCTCGACACCGTCGTGAATCTCGGGTGGTCTGCGCCGACGACGGGAGTCACCCAGGGCTACCAACTCACTGTCGGCACGGCTCCGGGGCTCGCGAATCTCGGCGCACAGAACTACCCGTCCACGGTCACCGCGCTGTCTGGACCGGCACCGTATGGCACTTACTTCGTTCGCGTGCTGGCCACCAATGTCTGCGGGGTCAGCCCGCCGTCCAATGAAGTGACGCTGGTGGTGCAGCCATGCGCGGCGGCACCTCAATCGCCCACCGGTCTGGCCATCGCGAAGGACGGCACCTTCCTCACGATTACCTGGAGCGCCCCGGCCGGCATTCCGCCCACGAGCTACACGCTGGCCGTCGGCAGCGCGCCTGGGCTCAGCGATCTCGCCGTGCTCCCCACTGGCAATACGAGTACCCGTCTGGCGGGGAACGCGCCCGCGGGCAGGTACTACGTGCGCGTCATCGCGCAGAACGCGTGCGGGATGAGTGGCCCGTCGAATGAGCGCTTCGTCGCGGTCCCGT
The DNA here is from genome assembly GCA_031378585.1 of Acidobacteriota bacterium. Classification (GTDB taxonomy): domain Bacteria; phylum Acidobacteriota; class Vicinamibacteria; order Vicinamibacterales; family UBA2999; genus CADEFD01. The sequence goes on from JANNEJ010001033.1 coordinate 646, forward strand.
AGCGTCGTCATCGCGCTGATGCTTGCCGTATTGGCCGCGGCACAGCCTCGAACCAGCCTGGCGCAGTTGCGCCCATCGCTCTTTCTCGAGTCGGCGCGGCCGGCCGGCAGCGTCATGGTCCGCAGAGGTGCGGCGCGCGCCAGGCGCGTCCCGTTCCGCTCCGATCTGCTGACCGCCGCGTTGGTGCCGGGCTCAGCGGCTCGCGCCCCGTTCGTGCTGAATCTCTTTGCGGATGTCGTTGTCACAATCGAGCGCGAGCGGCTCGAAGTCAACGCGCGAGGCCAGGCGGCGTGGGTCGGTGCCGTCGTCGGTGACCCCGGCAGCCTCGCGACCCTCACGTGGGACGGTAGGCACGTGGCCGGCAGCGTGGTCACGCGCGGCGTGGCGTACGAGTTTGCTTCCGACGGCAGCGACGAGGTCATCGTGCGCCAACGAGTGCCGATGGAAGGTCTGGTGGAACTGGCACCGCGTCTGCCTCGGGCCCCCCCCGCGCTGCGCGCCGACCAACTGGCGGCGCCGGCCGCGACCGCGCCGGTCATCGACCTGCTCATCTTCTACACCGCCGCCGCGCGGACGCGCGCCGGGGGCACCGCTCAGATTGAGCTGGAACTGGCCAACGCCGTGGCCGTCACGAACACGGCTTTCCAGCGCAGCGCGGTGCATGCGACGATTCGGGCGGTGGACGTGGCCGAGGTGCCCTATGTGGAATCCGCTGCGCCTGGCCAGCCGATCGTCGACGACCTCGAGGTGATGAGCCCAGGGGGCGCAGCGAGCGCCGCAGTAGAGACGGCGCGCTCACTGGCAGGCGCGGACCTCGTCATGCTCATCACCGGCAGGGCTGCGCCGCAGGCATGCGGCGTGGCCTGGATTGGACCCTCGCCCGCCGCGGTCTACAGCGTGACCGAGCAGGCGTGCCTGTTCGCCGGGCAGTGGTCGTTCTCACACGAACTGGGTCACAATTTCGGCGCTGACCACGCACCGGGCGATTCGGTCCAGCAAGGCGTCGCGTATGCGCGGGGCTATCGCGCCGGCGCGGTGCGCACACTCATGGCGTATGCGGATCCGTCCGCCTACGTTCCGCGCATCCTCAATTATTCGAGCGCAACTGTCGTCGAGCCGGCGCCGATGGGATCGCCGACCGGCACCAGTCTGCAGGACAACGCCCGCCGCCTCAACGAGACAGCGGCCATCCTGGCGAACTACACGGCAACGAACACCGCACCGGCACCGCCCACGGCATTTACGGCCTCAGTCTCCGGGACCACCGTCACGTTGTCGTGGGCACCGGCCGCGTGGAGCACCGCCGTGTCGTCGTTCACGCTCGAGGCCGGACCAACCGCGAAGTCCTCCATCTTCGGCCAGGTGTCGCTGGCGCAGTCGCCGGCGGTGTTTACCGAGGTGCCGCCGGGGACCTACTACCTGCGGCTCCGCAGCTCTGGGCCGGGCGGGGTGAGTGCGGCGACGCCGGACGTCATCGCGACGGTGGCGCCACCGTGTGTCCCCCCTGGTCGGCCAACGCTGTCGGTGTCGTTGAAGGGCGGCGCCGTCACGTTGACGTGGTCGTCAAGTGCCGGCTCGAGTCTTGCCACCTATGTGCTCGGCGTGGGCACGGAGCCTGGCACCGAGAACCTCGGGATCTACCAGGTGGGCACGCTCTCGACTCTTGTCGCCTCCCCTCTGGCTGGCACCTACTACGTGCGCGTGGCAGCGACAAACAGCTGCGGGGCCGGACCGGCCTCTGCCACCGTGGCGGTGACTGTACCGTAAGGGGACGACGGGCCGCGGGTACAATGGCGCAGGCCTCGAGGATCTGCTTGGGTGCCACCGCCGAATGCCCATGTCTGAACCGTTGCCGCTCGCCGACCTGCCGCGCGAACACCTCTCGGCTCTGCTCGAGGCGCATACCTTCAAGCCGTACCGCCAGTACCGGACCTACTCGCGCAAGGAACAGCTCGCGATTCTTCAGGCGGAAGTCGACGCCGCCCTCGCCGTGCCCGGTGAACTCAGCCGCGTGCTGGATGCAGACGCACCCCGCGCCGCGGCCGTCGTGCGGCCACTGGCGTGGGACACGGCGTTTTTCGATGTGTCCATGGCCCGCATCGACTACGTGCTCGTGACGCCGGAGGCGACGCGCGACGATCGGGCTGCGGTGGTCAGCGCCGCGTGCGCGGCCGCTCGCGCGGCCGGCGTCCGACATCTCACCGCCCGGGTCGATGTCGCCGACCTCGACACCCTGGGCGTGCTCGAGGACCACGGCTTCCGCACGATGGACGCGCTCGTGACCTACATCATGCGGCCGGTGAAGGACCCGCCTCGCGACGTGCGCGCCGTCGGGGTGATCCGGGAATCTCGTCAAGAGGATCACGCCGCCATCCTCGACATCACGCGCGAAGCATACGAGGGGTATCGTGGGCGCTTTCATCTGG
>JANNEJ010001045.1:0-2209 GCA_031378585.1 Acidobacteriota bacterium
TGAATCTCGCGCGCGGGGCCGACGGGTGCAGCCCGGCGCTGCTCGGCGCCATGACCAACGGCCGGCACTTCACCAGGGCAACGCTCACGCAGCACGACGCCGACGGCGTGGCAACGGCCACGCTCACCCTCACCGACGTCCTGTTCTCGTCGTGGAACCTCAGCGGCAGAACGACGCAGGCGGACGTGGTCGAGAACGTGTCGATGAGCTTCACGCGGATCTGCTTTGCCGACGTCGCCAGAGGCGCCAGCTTCTGTTACCCCTCTGCGGCGCCCTAAGGCGGTCCGTTTGTCGCAAGGACCTTATGGAGGACACCCAATGAACGCCTCAACGCGACTCGCGCTGGGCGCCGCACTGATGGGTGTCTGCCTCACCTTCGGCGCACGGCCGGTGGTCGGACAGACGCCAGCAGCCCGTGCGCCCCTGGCCACCGCCACCTTCGCAGCCGGGTGCTTCTGGTGCATGGAGCCTCCGTTTGACGCGCTCGGTGGCGTCGTCTCGACGACCTCTGGCTACACCGGTGGGCGCACGCCGGCGCCGACCTACGAGGACGTGTCAAACGGCAACACCGGGCACGCCGAGGCGCTGCAAGTGGTCTTCGACCCCGCGACGGTCACCTACGAGAAGCTCCTCGAGGTCTACTGGCGCAACGTCGACGCACTCGACGGCGGCGGCCAGTTCTGCGACCGGGGCTCGCAGTACCGCCCGGCGATTTTCTACCACTCCGCCGAGCAGCAGCGTCTGGCCGAGGCGTCCAAGGGCCGCATCGCGGCGCAGCTGGGGAAGACCCTGGCAGTGCAGCTCGTGCCGGCCGGCAAGTTCTTCGCGGCCGAGCAGTACCACCAGGACTACTACACGAAGAATCCCGCGCGATACAAGTTCTACAAGTGGAACTGCGGACGGCAGCAGCGCCTGGACCAGCTCTGGGGGAAGTCGCCGACCGCGTAGTGCCCTTGCGTATACGATATGTCTATGTATAATACATGCATGAATGAAACTGGCGAACGAGAAGCCGGAGTGTTCACGCTTCTGCATGCCGCCGGCGCCGCTCAAGACCTCCTGGAGGCCAGACTCGGCGGGGCCGGGTTGTCGCTGGCCAAGCTCGCCGCGCTGAGCGCCCTTCGGGACGCGGGGGAATCGCTGCCGCTCAGCCAGCTCGCCGAGCGCTTGTCATGCGTGCGCTCGAACATCACACAGCTGGTCGATCGCCTCGTGGCCGACGGCCTTGTTAGCCGTGCTGCGGACCCTCACGACCGCCGCTCGCGGCTTGCCGTCATGACGTCGGCGGGCCGGGAAGCGTGCGAAACGGGCACTCGGATTCAGCAGCAGGCCGAGCAGGCGCTGCTCAGCGAACTGTCACCGGCCGAGCGCCGGCAGCTGGCAGTCCTGATGGCCAAGCTCGAAAAATCGGCAGGATGATGTTTTTGATGAATCGTTCATATATGCAAAGTCGTCTTATGTATTGTTCATCCTCGCATCTGACCGTCGATACACAACAGGAGATTCACATGACCACCGCAACTGCCCCGAACCACCCACGACCGATTGACATCTCGGGGGCAACGTTCGGGACTCGCTGGAGCCAGCGATGAGCGCCACCGCCACGGCCGTCATGCACGCGTCCTCGCGCCTGGACGCCGGCAGTCTTGATCAGCTGTTCCTTTCTGCGCGCACGCACAACCGCTGGCTGCCGCAGCCTGTTGACGACGCGCTCCTGCGCGAGGTGTACGAGCTGGCGCGCATGGCGCCAACGTCGGCCAACTGCCAGCCTGTGCGCCTCGTGTTCCTGACGAGTCGCGAGGCCAAGGAGCGGCTGCGCCCCGCGCTGGCGCCGGCCAACGTGGACAAGACCATGACGGCGCCCGTCACGGCCATCGTGGCCCACGACCTGACGTTCTACGAACAACTGCCGGTGCTGATGCCGCACGTGAACGCCCGGGCCTGGTTTGCGTCAAAACCCGCGGAGCTGCTGGGGCGCGACGCGGCGCTGGGCGCGTCGATGCAGGGCGGGTATGTGATGCTCGCCGCTCGGGCGCTCGGTCTCGACTGCGGGCCCATCGGTGGGTTCGACCGCGCCGTGGTCGACGCCGAGTTCTTTCCTGACGGCATATGGAAGTCGAACTTCCTGCTCAATCTGGGCTACGGGGATGCCGCGGGCCTGTTTCCACGGAATCCGCGGCTGGCGTTCGACGAGGCGTGCCGCATCCTC
>JANNEJ010000026.1:0-4281 GCA_031378585.1 Acidobacteriota bacterium
GGGATCGCGCGGCGCGAAGGCCCATGGAAACCGTCGCAACCGGCCACGAAGTCGCACGCCAGTTCGTGTTCGTCGCCGTGGTGCTCGCAGCGGACGCGCGGCTGGCGGCCATCGGCGTCGTGGATGCTGACGTTGGCCGCCTCGTAGACAATCTGCGCTTTCGCGGCCGCGGTCAGGTCCTTGATCACTTCGTGTTGGGCGTAGACCGTGATGGTTCTGCCGCAGAGGTCGTCGAAGTCGAAGCGGTGTTCCCGGTCGCCCCAGCGGAAGTAGATGCCTCTGTGGACGAGACCTTCGCGGTGGAGCCGCTCGCCGAGGCCCATGTTGGTCAGAAGCTCGACGGTACCTTGTTCGAGGACGCCCGCGCGCACGCGACTTTCGATGTAGGCGCGCGTGTGCATCTCGAGCACCACGGACTCGATCCCCTCGAGGTGTAGCAGGTGCGACAGGATCAGGCCGGCTGGACCCGCTCCGATGATCGCGACTTGAGTGCGCAGGGTGAGGGCCACGAGAGTCTGACGCCGCTGCGGCACGAAGAGCTTACTCCACGGTCACTTCGGCTTCACCTCGGCCCGCTCGATGCCTGGCGCGGGATCGACGTTGGGTATCCGAATCTCGAAGTACTCGATCGAGCCATCGATCTGGCTCAACCAGTGCGGCGTGCCCGGCAGGTTGACCACGACGTCACCTGGTCCGATCCGCCGCGCCACGCCACCCTTCACGCCGACCTCACTCCGGATGATCGCATTCGGGTCTTCGCTTGGATAGGGATCACTGTCGATGGTCGGTGGGATCAAGGTTCCGCCGGTGACCATCGTTGCGGTTCCTTTGGTGACGATCATGTATTCCAGATCACGCGTGTGGGTAATCGCATACTGAGGTCCAGTCACGCGCCGCCTGATCACCCCTGGCGCCTTGCCCTCAGCGAAAGGAACGGCCCCGCCCGTTCTCGACGCCACCAGCGTGGCATCGAGCGTGTTCAGGCTCGTCTGAATGTCGGCAGCGCTCATGTAGGGCGATGGCTCACGTAGCGGCGGCACCCGCTCGTGCCCCGGTTTCATCGCGCCCTCCTGCGCGACCAGCGCAACGCCGGCGCCGACAATGCCGGCCGCGAGAAGGCCCCAGGCCGGCGTCAGGTGTATGAAGCGCATACGGTCACCCCTGCAGCGCCATGGCTGCTGTATCTCGAATCTGATGTTCGGGTATGTGATGCCCACGATAGCCCATGTCGCGACCTGAATCACGGGCATGCACGACGACGTGAGCGCCGTCGCGGGGCGGTTTCTGCTACCCTTCCCCCGCCTGGATGCGCGACCGCGCGAACGCGTCATTGCCGTCCGGCCGAGGGTAGGCCATGTCAGCCAGGGTGAAGACGGCGCGGCGGAGTCCACGGGAATCGGTCCCCGCGTACTCGACACGGCTCCTGTCGATCGACGTCATGCGGGGCCTCATCATGGTGCTCCTGATGCTCGAGAGCGCCGGGCTCTATGCCCGACTGCTCGAGCTCGAGGGCACGCCGTTCCACGCCCTGGCACTGCAGTTTCACCATCATCCCTGGCACGGACTGCGATTCTGGGATCTCATTCAACCGGGGTTCATGTTCATCGCCGGTACCGCCATGGCGTTGTCGCTCGACCGCCAGGCATCGGCAGGCGTCAGCTGGAGCACGTCGTTTCTCAAGGCACTGAAGCGCTCCGGCTGGCTGTTCCTCTGGGGCGTGCTCGACTACGCCGTGCGGCCCCAGGGTCTCTCGTTCGAGCTCTGGGACGTGCTGACGCAGCTCTCCTTCACGTCGCTCGTCGCGTTTCTCATCTTCCGGTGGCCCGTCCGCTGGCAGATCGCGTTCAGCATCGGACTGCTAGCCTTGACGGAGGTCGTCTACCGCATGAGCGGCGTGCCCGGCTTCGATCAGCCGTTTGTCGACCAGCACAATGTGGGGAACTACGTCGACGTCATCCTGATGAACACGATCAACCCTGAGGGCTGGGTTGCGATCAACTGTCTGCCGACCGCCGCACACACCATCTGGGGCGCCGTGGCCGGGAAGCTGCTGCTCTCGTCCAGGAGCGGCCAGGAGAAGGTCCGTTGGCTCATCGCCGCGGGCGTCATTGGGTTGATCGCGGGCTTCGGCCTGGACGCGACCTCGACGCCGATCATCAAGCGGATCGCGACCAGCTCGTTCGTGCTCGCGTCGGGTGGCTACGTGCTGCTCGGACTGGCGGCCTGCTACTGGACCATCGACCTCCGCAAGCGCCGACCGTTCATCACCTTCTTCACCGTCGTCGGGATGAACTCGCTCTTCATCTATCTCTTCATCGAGATCGTGGGCTTGCGCTGGTTCACGGAGTACGTGGGCGCGATCACCAACGGCCTGATGACGATGGCGGGGGTCCCCTCGGTGCCGATGGGGATCCTCACCGCACTGGCGGTGTTCACGCTGGAGTGGCAGATGTGCTACTTCCTCTATCGCCGGAAGATCTTCTTCAAGATCTGAGTCGCGTCTTTCGTCCCTACGGGATCGACCAGAGCTCGTACTTGTATTCGCTCCACGGTCCCCCTACCACGCGGATTTCGATGTCGAGGGCGGGGCGCCGCCTGACGAGCTCAGCCGGAATCAGGAAGTCGGTCTCGGCCCATCGCCTGGCGGTATTGGTAGCCGGGGAGTACCAGACGCCGGCCTTTGCGCCGTTCACCCACACCTCGGCTTCCTGGATGGTGGACTGGTCGTAGAGCCGGCGCAAGCGCAGGCCGCGCGACGGGCCTGGCGCGGTCAACGAGAAACGTGACGTCCGCACGATGTCCCGGCCGTCGTCGGCCACATCCACTCCGTCGTTCACGCCCTCGAACTGCGCCACCAGGTGCGTCACCGTCGCAGCAGGCGCCGCGCGGTATCCGTGCCGCTGCTCGTCACGAACGTCGCCGACGTCGAGCGTGTCGACCCTTCGCATCGTGGCCTGACGTTCGTAGTAGTAGGCGACGCTCGAGTACATCGCCGGCGCCGTGTTGTCCACACCATGCTCGGTCGAGATGGACAGGTGCGACTGGTAGGGCACGCCGCCTGGGAAGAAGCGGTACACCGTGGTGCTGGCATTCCACTGAAAATCGACTTGCGTCAGGCCGCGCGTGGCGGGCTCGCCGTGCATCGGCAGCGAGTACGGGTTCATGAGCCATTCGTTCGACCACCCGCCCAGATATTCGTCCTCGTGCCCCGTACCGTGGAACGCGGGATGCCGTCGACCGTCGAGATAGACGCGCAGGTCGCCCTCCCACCAGCGTTTCACCTCCGGCCGGATCGGCTCCACCGTCATCGTCTGCCCGACATACACGCCCTGGCCGGTCGTATCGAGAATCTGATAGTCCTGTCCCAGGGTCGTCGGCCATTCCCGGCGATAGCGGGCCTTGAAATATCCGGTCTCGTCGGGCGGATAGCGCGCGGCCGTGTCCTTTGCAAGGCGCACCTCCCACGCGATCATCGGCGCTGCGCCAGGCGTTTCGTTCACGATCGCGATCCGCGCGCTCTTCCAGAACGGCATGGGCAGATAGCAGTAGTACGCGCCCGATGGGCTCATGCCGAGCGGTACCGCGCGAACGGAGGCCTCGCCCAGACCCGACCCGAAGAAACTACCAAGCGGCGCGTCGACCGACGGCGTCGACTCGCCGTCCCACCAGATGCGAAGCAGCAGGTGGTTGAGCTGATACGGCGTGAGCGGCCCGAGCGGCCGCAGCGTCAGCGACGTGATGGCGCCCACCCCGCTCCATTCAAACACCGGGGCCACGACCGGCACCATGTCGCCGTCGGGCATGGCCGGCGCGGGCAAGGCGATGGTGCCGCTGAAGACCTGCGCATCGCTGGCGCCCTTGGGATCGCGGCCCGTCTCGTTCCACATGCGCGCCACGGCGCTCGTGTCCTCGCGCCCGGTCCAGCTGTCGACCCGGCGGGTAGGCGCGTAGGTGTGATAGTAGACGTTGTAGAACCCGACGCGACGTTCGGTCGTGATCTTCAGGCGGCGCTGAAACGGCAATGGCAGATACGACGCGTAGCCCCCTGAGCTGGCGAACCGGTCGAACACGAACGGCGCGACAAACGGCGGCCGCGTGCCGCTGAACAGCTCGTCGACGTCGACATCCAGCCGGGGCTCCCGCTCGTCGTCAAAATAGAACTTGATGCGCCCCCATCCCAACGCGGCCCATCCGTTCTCGCGGCTCGTGAACCAGAGGGTGTAAACCGATCCGGGCCCCTTCACGTCGAAGATGACGTGCTCGCCGCGTTCGTCGATGTAC
>JANNEJ010000049.1:0-1790 GCA_031378585.1 Acidobacteriota bacterium
GCTCGACTTCCTTCGACACCAGTCCCGTGCCGATGAAGATCGCGATGAGCAGGCCAATGGCGTTCATCGTGGCCAGACCCAGGTCCTTGATGACCTTCAGGTCCTGCCCCGCCGTGAGGCGGCTCATCAGGAACGACGCACCCATCAGAACGACGGAGAAGAGCACGAGACTATAGGGCACACGGTCGCGTACCGACTCTTTGAACACCGCCCGGGCGACTTTGCCAATGACGCCCAGGCTCATAGCCCCGCCGTTTCCCGGCCCGCAGCCTGGCCGACGAGCGTGACGAAGACGTCCTCGAGCGTCTTGCGCAACGGGTTGAGCGACACGACATGCGCACCGGCGGCCGACAGTTCCTGCAGCGCCGCTTCCGGTTCGCTCGGCGGAAGGTCGGCGGCATACCGGCCATCTGGAAGTTCGGTCAGGGCCCGCGCCTTTGCGCGCAGCAGGGCCAGAGCGTCTGGCGACACGCGGTCCACCACCAGCTCCCAGCCGAGCACATCCGTGCCCAGGACGTCCGCGAGCCGTCCGCTCGTTGCCAGCTTGCCTTGCGCGATGATGGCCACCTGACTGCAGAGCGTCTCGGCGTCCGACAGGATATGCGAGCTGAAGAACACCGTGCAGCCGCGGTCGCGCAGGCGCAGCATGAGCTGCCGCACGTCGCGGCGGCCGAGCGGATCCAGACCCGACATCGGCTCGTCGAAGAACACGACCTCAGGTTCGTTGACAATCGCCTGCGCGATGCCCACGCGCTGCACCATGCCCTTCGAGTACGATCGCAGCCGCATGCGGCGCTCGGCGCCGATGCCCACCTCGTCGAGCACCCGGGCCACGCGGGCCGCGCGGGCCGCCGACGGGATGTCGAACAGGCTGGCGAAATACGACAGGAGTTCCTCGGCCGTCAGGTAGTCGTAGAACGCCGGGTTCTCGGGCAGGAAACCGATGCGCCGCCGCATCTCCACGTCGCCCACCGGGCGGCCCAGGATGCGCGCCGTGCCGCTGGTCGGGAAGATGAGCTGCATCAGCAGCTTGATCGCGGTGCTCTTGCCGGCACCGTTCGGGCCCAGGAACCCAAAGACCTCGCCGGGCTCGACCGCCAACGTGAGATGGTCGAGGGCCCGGTAGGGCCGCGGTCGCCAGAACCCGACCGGAAAGTCCTTGGTCAGGCCGTCGGTCTCAATGGCGAGCATCGTCAGCGGACGGCGACGCCCGCGCGCTTCATCTCCAGGGCGATGGCCGCGTCGAGGAACGCTGCCCGTAAACCGGGCAGGCGAATGCCGTTCATGAAGAAGGTCGGCGTGCCCTGCACTTGAAGCTGGCCGCCCTGCTCGATGTCGCCCTTCACGAGCTGCAGCGTGGTGGCGTACCGCGCATCGAAATCTGTGACCCCGCCGAGCGTGCGCACGGCCTCTTTCACCGACGCGGGCGTCAGGGAGGGCTGGTTGGCAAAGAGCCAGTTCTCCATCGCGTCGGCCTTGCCCTTCTCGCGCGCCAGCCGCACGGCCACGGCGGCTTCGCACGACGCCAGGTGGCTGCCGCCTGGCGCCAGGCGATTGCATTCGGGATCGAGCGGGTAGTCCCGTGACACGTATTTCAGTTTGCCAGGGTATTCCTTCGCGTAGCGCGCAAGCACCGGCTTGTACTCGGTGAAGGTCTGGCCGCACGGCGGGCACATGTAGTCGTTGAACTTCACGAGCACAACCGCTGCGCCCTCGCTCGCCACCATCACCGGCACGCGCTGCTGGGCGGCGATGAACTTCTCGAGCTCCTGCAGCTGGGCCGGCGTGAG
>JANNEJ010000061.1:0-1557 GCA_031378585.1 Acidobacteriota bacterium
CCCGCCTGCGGATGCGCTCTGAGGTAGATGGCGATCTCGACGTGGAGTCGCCCCACGAGCTGCTGGTGGCGCAGATTGGGAGAGGGCGTCACGTGGTGCTCCCCATCGATGATCTCGTGACGCTTCCCGTCGTCGGGGAACAGCACGAAGTCGTCGTAGGTGAGGCGCGTGTCGGCGCGTGCCGCGAGCGTGCGCATCGGATTCTCCTCGGCCATGTCCGCAGTCTACAACCGGCCATGGCAGAGGCCAATGCCAGGGCCGTGCCGTTCAGGAACCGGCCTGATTCTGCAGAACGCGCGGGGCGCCTGGCAGGATCTGCGCCGTAGCCCGCGCCCCGGGCAGGAAGGTTCTGCAGCTCTCACCAGCGCGCGAGCGCCAGGAACGCCGCGAAGTCGCTGCAGGCAAGATCGGGCGGTGTCTCCATGGCCGCAAACTGCGCGGCGCTGAAGCTGGTCGTCACCGCCACCACGCGCATGCCGGCAGCCTTGGCCGCCACGATGCCCATGGGCGCGTCCTCGAAGACGACGCAGCCGTCGACCGGCACCTGCAATTGCCGGCTCGCCTCGATGAACACATCCGGCGCAGGCTTGCCGCGCGGCACCTGATCGCCGCGCACGATGATGGGAAAGGCGGCCGGAAGGCCAGCTTCGCTGAGTGTGTGCGCGACGTTCAGTTCGGGCGCCGACGTGGCCAGCGCCACGGCGATCTCGAGGACCGCACAGCGCTCGAGCAGCGCCGGCAATCCGGCCACGAGCGTGATGCGACCGCGCGACAGATCGCGATAGAGCCCCTCTTTCTCGTGCTCGTAGGCCTGCCACTCGTCGCGCGACAGCTCATGGCCGAATAACACTGGGAAGATCTCGCTGTTGCGCCGCCCGTCGAGCCTGGCGCGGTCGGCGGGCGTCAGGGCCGGCAGGCCGTGGCGTGTCGCAAAGACCGCGAACGCCTCGGCATGCAGAGCCATGTTGTCGACGACCGTGCCGTCGAGATCGAAGACAGCGGCGCGCGGACAAACGGTGATGGGCACGGACTATTGTCGCCGACTGGCCGCGCCGTGCGTCTGGTAGGCCGTGAGGCTGTGAGGCCGTCGCCCGAGAGGCTGTCGGTGTTCTACGGTTCGACGGTGGCCGTCTTGATGTAGTCCATCTTCGGGAACGACTTGATGAGGTAAGCGTTGCCTTCGGCGGCCACGCGCGCCTGCGGCGGGCCGCCGCCACTTGGTGCGCCTTCGCCGTAGCCAGTGTAGATTTTGTCGACGACATCAGCGCCGCTCACCACCTGGCCAAACGGGGCAAAGCCCATGCCGTCGAGATTGGTGTTGTTCCTGAAGTTGATGAACACCTGCGTCGTGCGGGTGTCGGGCGTGCCGCCCATGGCGAAGGTGATGAAGCCCTTCTTGTTGCTCTGCGTCACTTTGTCGGGAGGGATGCGCGCGGTCTGCCACACTTTCGACACCGTGGGGTTGGCGTTGAGGCCGAACTGCACCATGAAATTCGGCACGGCGCGGAAGAACCGCGCCTCGTCGTAGAAGCCGTTCTTCACGAGGTTGTAGAACCG
>JANNEJ010000087.1:0-1745 GCA_031378585.1 Acidobacteriota bacterium
GACCACCGCGCTCATCTATACCGGCGGTGGGGAACAGAACGGCCCCCATCTGGCGTTTGGCAAACACAACGCCGTGGCACGCTATCTCTCCGAACGCATTGCGAAGGAACTCGGCAATGCGCTGGTCTATCCGGTACTCCCGTATACACCCGCGGGCGACCCGTCGAAGAAAGAAGGCCAGTTTGCGTTTCCCGGCACCAGCGGAATCACCGACGAGACCTACGGCATGGTCTTGCGGGACCTGGTGCTGGGCGCCGCGACTGCCGGCTTCCGGGACATCATCCTGATTGGCGACCACGGCGGCGGCCAGGATGTGCTGAAGCAGACCGCGGCCACGCTCGACGCCAGGTTGAAGCCCTCCGGCGCCCGGGTGTTCTACTGCGACGACCTGTACTTCAAGTCCCGTGACGAGTTTTCCGCGTATCTGCGCGATCACAAGATCGGCGGGGAGGGCCATGCGGGCGTGGAGGACACCTCGGCGATTCTGTATGTGAAGCCCGAATGGGTCCGCAAGGACAAGATCGCTGGTAAGGATTCGGCCAAGGGTGTGGACGGCGATCCGCGACTCGGCAAGGCGGAGCTGGGCAAGGTGCAGCAGGATCTGAAGGTCAAGGTTGCCGTGGCCCAGATCCGGGCGCAAGTCGCCAGCCACACGGGGCGATAGCGATTGCGACCGCCGCCTGGTGCTGACTACGGCACGACCAGCGTCTGCGGCGGTGTCGCGGCGCTCGTGCCGCACGCGCTGCTTGACGCCACCGCCATCGTGTAGGTCCCCGGCCCGACCGCGCCAGACATCGTGCGATCCGTCGTGCCGACGCTGCCGGTGAACGTGCCGGTGACGTTCAGCGTGTAGGCATCGGGTGCGCCACCAGATGCGGGGGACTCCCACGACACGGTCACGCGATTGCCCACCCTCGTCGCCTGAAAGTTGCTGGGCGTCCCGGGCGGCGTGCACGTGCCGGGGAAGGTCAACGTGACGCGGTTCGACGGCGGACTCGTCCCCGCCGCGTTCTGCGCCGCAACCGACAACGTGTAGGTGCCCGGCGGCACGGCCGGGTATGAGAAGGTCTGTCCGGCGGGGACGGGAACGGTCAACGACAGCGCGCCGCTGACGTTCAGCAGCATCGCGGTGGGGGCGCCGCCTGTCGCCGCGTTGGTCCACGCGAGTTGCACGCGGCTGCCGACGGCGTTGCCAGTCAGCTTCGTCGGCGCCGCGGGCGGCGTCGCGACATTGACGAAGACCTGCACTTCGTTCGAGGCCGCGCTGGTCACGCCATTCGACCCCAGCGCCTTGACGCGGAGGTAGAGCACGCCGCTCGGCGACGGGAAACTGAATGTCGTATTCGGGGAGCCTGTGGCCAACTGGCCCAAGGTGGCGCCGGGCGTGGTGCCGCCTTCGAGCAGATAGTCGCTCGCCGCTGCGCCGGTTCCGGCGACCCACTGCAGCGTCACGGTATTGCCGACCACCGACCGCACCTGCAGGTTGGTCGGCGCACCCATGCCCGGCGTCTGGGTCCGGTAGAACCGCATCAGCTCCGCCAGTGCCTCGGGCTTGTTCTGCGGCTCGGGCCGGTTCAACTGGTCCTTGGTGTTGACGCCATGGCACGAGGTGCAGGTGCGGATTTCACCAGGCTGGAACGTCAGCCAATAGCGCTCGCGCACCACCGGCGTGCCGGTCGGGCTAGTGAGATGCCACGAGAGCGCGCGCCGTGCCGGCACGAACGCCGCCATCGACCCGTCTCGAC